>JBGQHA010000065.1:0-9525 GCA_041497735.1 Dehalococcoidia bacterium
CGATCCAGTACTCGGCGTTTGGAAACGTCGGGACGAACGCCCCGCCGCTGCGCAGGCAGTTCCAGCCAACGTGGTCGAAGTGCAGGTGCGTGTTGACGACGACGTCGATGTCGGCCGGGCGCACGCCGAGCTGAGCGAGGTTCGATAGCAGCTCGCCGCCCGGCAGCTGCGGGTTCTTGTCGCCGATCCCGGTATCGACGAGTATCGTCCGGCCTGAGCTACGCACGAGGAACGAGCCGCGTTTGATGGGCAAGGCCCCATCTGCCGTGAGCTCGTCGTCGCGCAACGCCGCTTCGTACATAGCGGGCGGCACGCCGGAGAACAGGAACGAAGGGTGAGCGGGCATCAAACCGTCCGTGACGCTCACGATCTCGACGCTGCCGACGGCTACGCGCTCCGTACTCACGTGCTGCACCTCCGATTAGGTGGAACCGCCCACAGATTGAGACAATGTTGCCTTGTCGCAGAGGGCGTCACAACTCGCGCAGGCCCACGATCCTCGCAATTGGAAGCGCAATCAACGTCCCGTTGCCGCGCTCGTAAAGATCGCCGAGCACGCGCTCAGTCGCCACGATGAGCGGGTCGACGATGTGGTCGGGCACGGTTGTGAAGATGATCCGCCTGGGCGCGTCGTCTGACTGCAGGAGGTCCCTGATCGAAGGAAGCAGCGGCAGATCGTCTCGGTGCAGCTGCTCCCATGGCAGGCGCGTGCCGACGCCGTCCATGATCGTGAGCTCGGCCGCACCATTATCGTGCCACGCGGTCACCACCTCCTCGAAATGGTTCAGGTTGTACAGGACGAGCATCAGGAGATTAGGCATAACGCGCCTCCTTAGTTTGCGGGAAGACGATGCGCAGCAGGAGAGGTGTGGCGAGCGTCGTCGCGAGCACGGTTAACACGATGATTGAGTAGACGTCGGTCCCGATCAAGCCCTTGCTGAGTCCAACCGTGGCGATAATAAGCCCAACCTCGCCGCGGGAGATCATGCCCGTACCGATTTGGAGTGAGCTCCGCAGGGACTCGCCGCCGAGCAGTGCCCCGAGGCCACACCCGACGATCTTGGATGCAGCAGCGACAAGGAAGATCACAACAAGCAGTAGAGCGTCGGATCCGTGGATATCGCGCGCGTTTGCCGCCAACCCGACGCCAACAAAGAAGATCGGCACGAAGAATCCATAGGCCAGCGCGCGAGACCGCTCGTCGATCAGCCTGTGACCATCGGTTTGGCGGAGGAAGAGGCCAGCCATGAAGGCTCCCGTGATCGCGGCCACCTGGCCGACGTACTCGGCGAACCAAGCATACGTCAAGACCGTCACCACCGCTGCCGTCAGCGCCCCTTCGCTCATCGGTGCGTTCATCGCCCAGCGGACGAACGGTGGGAGCAGGAAGCGCCCGACAACCAGGGCCGCCGCGAAGAAGCCTGCCACGCGTAGGACGATCAGGACGGCGTCGGCCGGGCCGCCCCCACTGTTGCCCTGCACCGCGAAGGCGATGAAGAACGAAAGCACGAGGAGCCCGATGACGTCGTCGATCACCGCTGCCGCCAGGATCGAGAGCCCCTGCCTGCTTTGCAGCACGCCCAGCTCCATCAACGTGCGCGCGGAGATGCTCACGCTAGTCGCTGAGAGGATGATGCCGATGAAGACGCACTCCTTCGCCGAGAAGCCGAAGGGCACGCTTGCGCCGGCACCCATCAAGACCGGAAACAATACGCCGATGGAGCCGACGAGGAATGCCAGGCGGCGCACCTTGTTCACTTCGCCCAGGTCGGTCTCGAGACCCGCCAGGAACATGAGGAAGATCACGCCGAGCTCCGCCAGCAAGTGCGTCATCTCCTCCAAGTAGGGCGTGTCGAGAAAGCCGGCGCCAAAGAGGTTGATCAAGGACGGCCCCAGGATCACGCCGGCGAGGAGTTCTCCGAGCACGGCCGGCTGGCCGATGGCTGAGGAGGCCAGGCCGGAGCCCTTGGCTGCGACCAGGACGATCACGAGGACAAACAGCAGCTGAAGTACATCAGACATCGTCAGGCACCAGTGGTACGCTAACGCGGCGAAGCGAGTTCAGCCCAGACCCGACTGTTACGATCGTGTGTCGAAACGACTGCGGGCGCACTTCGCTTGGCGCGGCCCGGCGGCCACGACGAGCTCGCTCACGTACGCACCCTCATCACCCGCCTCCTGCACTTCGCTCCCGGCCGCGCGCAACCGCGAATTAACGTGCCAGTAACGCGCCCGTCATTCAGCCGTAATGCGGCGCTACTATCCTGAAACAAACCCGGCCAAGACAGAGTGAACATGACGACAACGATCTTGCTCAAGGACACGCCTCCGGAACAAGGCTCGATTCTATCGGCGGGCAATATTCGTGCCAGCATGGCGCTCTATCAAGCCTGGGTTGGAGGCAAGCAAGTTGACCTCACCTATAAGGAGTTCGAGCTCTTGCGGCTTTTGCTCAGTAGCCCCGATCGCATTCTGTCCTATGACGATCTCGTGGACGTCCTTTGGCCCGAAGGCGGGTCGGGCGTGCGCCGTCGTCTCGGGGTTGTTGTGTGCCGGCTGCGGGCAAAGCTTGCAGGATCATGGCCGTATCGCATCCAGACGGTGCGGCATCGAGGTTACGGCTTGACGGCGACAGGAGGAGGCGAGGAATAGCGATGGCAGATCGAAACGGCGGGATACAGGCAGCGTTTTGTCCGGACTGCGGGCTGCAACTCTGGTCGCAGTGGGGCTTCTGCCCTCGCTGCGGACGCACCTTGGATGATCTCCACGTGTCGCTGTGGGAGAACGCGAGCGGCCCGATGACACCGCCCCCCGTGATCCGCTCCGCGGAAGCTAACACATCATTGGAGCTGCTTCGCGCTGGCCTTGTCATGGAGGCGGAGGAACGGCTGCGGGCGAGTATGCACGAATCGCCGGCGGATGTTGAGGTTCATCTCATTCTTGCAGACATGCTGGTCAAGCGGTTCGAGATACAGGAGGCTGGAGCGCTGTATGACGAGGCGGCGGCGGTCGCCCCCGATCACTTCCTCGTGCGCCTGCGCCGCGCCGAATTTCTCGCGCGCCTCGGACGCTATTCAGACGCCGTTCAGGACCTGAGCGCCGCCCGCAGGTTGCCCGCGCCCGACTTTCAGACCTTGATGTACAGCCAGGAGCTCTATCGGTGGGTGTCGTCGCGGCTACAAGGAAGCTTCACGCGCACGACAGGTCCGCCGAGACTGCCTGCCTGGGTGCGCGGACTGTCGACCCGCATTCGAAGGGGAGCCGACCGGCTCCACAACCAACGCGAAGAAGGAGAAGACGATGCTATTTCTGATGCTGTTCATGATGATGCTGGGGCTGATGCTCTTGCGAGTGCACATGCCAATTGGCCGAGCTGATGTCCGCGGTCGCGCGGTGAAGACCGTCTATCTCTCGTTTCCGGAGCGGCTGTTCATGCAGCGCATCAATGTGTACTCGATCGCTGGTGTGCTGCTGCTCACGACGGTGACGGGCATGATGTCCACGACGTTCGAGATCATGGTCGTCGCGATTGCGTTCGGGATCCTTGCTTTGCCTGTTCGTTGCATTCTCACGACCGAGGGTGTAGCGATAAACAACGTGGTGTTTCGGCAGTGGAAAGAGTTCGCAGGGTTCTCCTGCGAGCGTCGCCGCATCCGGCTGGAGGGGCGCGACGGGACCCGCCCGCTCATGCTGCCTCTCATGTTGGGACGGCAACAGGAAGTGATGGCGGCGCTTCGCCAGCATCTGCGGCCAACCACATCGAGCGGCACATCGCGGTCGCTCGCCAAGCAGACCCGCTAACTCAGATTCGAATCCTTCGGTTTGAAAGGGGGATATAGTCCCGTGTACCTCAAACAACTCGTTCGTCTCAAGATCCTGGCGCCTGCCGCCGCAGCGCTGATCATCGCCGCCACGCTGATCGTCATGTTCGGCGCGACGAGGCACGCCTCCGCGGCCTGTGATCCTGCTAACGAGGCGTGCCCGGACCGGAGCGGCCTGACAACGGGCGGTGGAAAGAACCTCACCGACCTGCCTCCGGGCGCGATCACGGCGGATGACTTTACGAAAGCTCAGCAGGACGAACCGTTCGCGGTCAAGCTCGCGGACTGGGTGGACCAGAACCGCCTGGCCAGCAACTTCATCTGGGTGTTGATCACGGGTTACCTGGTCATGTTCATGCAGGCCGGGTTCGCTCTGGTGGAGACCGGCTTCAGCAGAGCGAAGAACGCGGCGCACACGATGGCCATGAACTTCATGGTCTACGGCCTCGGCATGATGGGCTATTACGTCGCCGGGTTCGCGTTTCAGTTCGGCGGGATCGGGAACGTCGGCGTACCCAACCTGGGCGGCCTCGCGACGCTTAACAAGGAAGCGACCATTCATGCAGCGGGCGTCGACTGGGGGATCATCGGCTACAAGGGATTCTTCTTACACGGCTCGACGTACGACGTCGGCGTTGCGGTGATGTTCCTGTTCCAGATGGTCTTCATGGACACGACCGCCACGATCCCGACCGGCGCGATGTGCGAGCGGTGGAAGTGGAGCGCGTTTGTCGCCTACGCTCCGTTCATCTCGATCATCATCTATCCAATCTACGGAAACTGGGTGTGGGGAGGGGGCTGGCTTTCCCAGCTTGGCGCGAAGAACTTAGGCGCGGGCTACCTGGACTTCGCCGGCAGCGGTGTGGTCCATGCCATCGGCGGATGGACAGGACTTGCCGGGGCCATGGTGTTGGGGCCGAGGTTAGGAAAGTACAACAAGGATGGCTCTAGCAATGCCATCCCAGGGCACAATATTGTGCTCGGCCTGCTCGGGGTGTTCATCCTGGCGTTCGGCTGGTTTGGGTTCAACCCGGGCAGCACGCTCGGCGCGTCTGGTGCCGGTAATCTTCGCATTGGTCTTGTCGCCGTCAACACGATGATCGCTTCGGCGACAGGCGCTATCGCCGCAATGGCTTACACGTGGCAATTTCAAGGCAAGCCAGACCCCAGCATGATGGCGAACGGCATGCTGGCAGGCCTCGTGGCGATTACCGCCCCCAGCGGCTTTGTCAGCCCGGAGAGCTCATGCGTCATCGGATTGATTGCGGGCACGCTGGTCTGCCTGGCCGTCCCGTTCTTCGACCGCGTGATGCATGTTGACGACCCCGTGGGCGCTATCTCCGTGCACGGCGTGTGCGGCATGTGGGGCCAGATTTCGCTTGGCATCTTCGCCGACGGAACGATGAGCTATAACGGCTTGGCGGCGAAGGGGCTGCTCTTTGGCGACGCAGGTCAGTTCGCCGCCCAGCTCATCGGCGCGGGCGTGGCGTTCGTCTGGGCGTTTGGAGCGGCGTGGCTGTTCTTCAAGGCGTACGACATGGTGTTCGGCATGCGTGTGCCGCCAGAGGTCGAGCTCGCCGGTCTAGACATTCCGGAGATGGGTGCTCTGGGCTACGCGCCGGACGCGGAGCCCTATCGCGGCCCGCTGACAGGTCCCGCACCGGCGGCCGGCGGAGCCGGCGGCGCCCGGTAGCGCTAGGGAGGAGGAAGCAGGAGAGATGAAGAAAGTAGAAGCCATCATTCGCCCCGACAAGCTCACTGTGGTCAGAAAGGCGCTCGAGGAAGTGGGCGTTAGCGGCGTCACGATCGTGCAGGTGATGGGCCATGGGGCGCAACGCGGCGTGACGCAGCAATGGCGCGGCACCACCTACACGGTCGATCTGCTCCAGAAGGTGAAGATCGAGTCTGTCATCCCTGACGAGCTGCTCGAGCGCGTGCTGCAGGCCATTCACGAGAACGCGCGCACGGGCGAAATCGGCGATGGCAAGGTGTTTGTCTCAGAGATCATCGACGTGATGCGCGTGCGTACGGGGGAACGCGGTAAGGCGGCCGTCTGACGCACGTACGAATCTGTGGGCGCGGCGATAGACGCCGCGCCCACAGATGACCGCGAGCTTTCACTGTCTTGATCATGTCATGAGCAGTCCTGGCCGTACTGAATGACAGCGGCCAGGATGTCGTTCACGCGGATCTGTCCGTTGGGCGGCCCGAGGTTCCACTTGTTCGGCCCGATGTACGTCCGATCGTACTTCACGTCGTAGCCCGGGTCACCGGCGTTCAGCCCGAAGTGCTGCACGACTGCCAGAATGTCATCGACACGGTTCATGTGATCGCCCGTCGGGTTCATGTAGTCCCACGGGTTGAGGAAGTTGCGCCGCCCGCCCATCATTGAGTTTGTGCCGAGCTCCCGCATGTCCGGGCAGCCGTCGCCGTCCGCGTCACCGGGGTAGGCCTGCGGCGGGACGCAGTTGATGGTGAGCGGCTCGCTGGTACCAGCGGCTTCCGCAAGGAGGATCGTGCCGTCTAGGATGTCTGTCCAGTTCGCGCCGTGGTGCAGGGTGACGGCACCACTGGCCACGCAGGTGAAATAGATTGTGGCCATCCTGCCGGTGTACTGGGATGGCGCTGCGCCGAGGCTGGAAGCGCAGCCGAAGTAGACCTGCCCGGTGGGGAATCCGCCCGAGGTCCCGAATAATGGGCAGGCCGGCCAGTAGGTTTGGTTGAGGCTCGACCCGCCGAAGAAGAAGACCCCTGTGTAGTCCAGGGTCGCCTCGTAGCCCGTGTAGCCACCACCGGGCAGGGAGGTTGGAAGGCTGTTCAGGTAGAAGCTGAGGCTGAAATTGCCGCCGAGCGGCACTGAGCACGTGGCGGTGGGCGTGCCGGAGCTATCGCAGGTGTTGCCCGCCCCGCCAGAGAGATCCGTGCCGATGGAAAAGTCCAGGCCTGCAGCAGGTGTCGCGGCCGGGCAGCCGTCAGTTGGACACGGCGTCGGCGTCACGATCGTTCCGCCGACCGGCTGCCAATTCGGGCCACTATCTTGGGCCGGGTTGCTTGTCAGGTTGGTCTGCCCGCTGCCGTCAGCGTTCATGACGTACACTTCGAAATCACCGTCGCGATTGCTATCAAATGCTATGAACGAGCCGTCGGGAGACCATGCCGGGCCGCCATCTTGGGCCGGGTTGTTTGTGAGGTTGGTCTGCCCGCTGCCGTCAGCGTTCATGATGTACACTTCACCGTAACCGTCGCGAGCGCTAGCAAAGGCGAGCTTGGCTCCGTCCGGCGACCAGTCGGGATTGGTGTTCGTCCCAGGGATAAGCGCAAGGGTAAACGTCAACCGGCTCTGCCCAGAGCCATCGGCGTTCATCACATAGATATCCCAGCTGCTGGCGCGGGAGCTGTTGAAGGCGATCCGCGTCCCGTCAGGAGACCAGGTTGGGCCCGAGTTGGAACCCAGCGTGGTCAGCTGGGTTGGACTGGAACCATCGGCATTCATGACGTAGACTTGCGAACTACCGCTGCGGTCGCTCACAAATGCGATTTTGGAACCGTCAGCCGACCACGCGGGATCACCGTCTGTCGCGTTGTTGAACGTGAGCCGTGTTTGAGAGCTGCCGTCCGCGTTCATGACGTAAACTTCACCGTTACCATCGCGAACGCTTTCAAAAGCGATCTTCGAGCCGTCTTGTGACCACTTTGGAGCGTACTCTGCAGCCGCCGTATTCGTAAGGCGCATCTGGTCACTGCCATCGGCGTTCATTTCATACACTTCGTTGTTCCCATCGCGACTGCTCACCAAGGCGAGCTTCCCGTTGGCGCCAGGGTACGTGGCCGAAGCTGGCTGCAGCGTCTGTCCAAGGGCCAGACTCCCGATGATAATGAGGAATAGGGAACCTGCTACCGCCAGCAGCGCTGCGTTTTTGTGAGTCCTAAACCAACGAAGTGTCACCATCGCCACTTCCCGCTTGCGGCGGCATCGATGCCCGCCGCGAGGCGCCTCTAGTATCCGCCCGTGCCGATAGGCTGTCAACCTCCGGAATCGCGCCTACGACCGCGCTCTTCTCGGCCGCGTCCTCTTAGCGGGAAGCCGGGCACTTTATGAGCAGTCGTGGTGGTACTGATAAACCGCGGCCAGGATGTCGTTCACGCGGATCTGTCCGTTGGGCGGCCCTAGGTTCCATGGGTTCGGCCCGAGGGAGGTGCGGTCGTAGTCAGTCGAGTACCCCGGATCGCCAGTATTCTTCCCAAAGTGCTGTGCCACGACGAGGATGTCATCGACGCGGTTCTGGCCGTCGTGCGTCGGGTTGAAGTAGTCCCAGGGGTTGAGATAGTCGCGCCGGCCGCCGCTCGTCTGGCTACCGATCGCCGTCTGCTGCTCCTTCAGGTCCGGGCAGCCGTCACCGTCGGTGTCGCCGGCCGCGCACGCGATCGTCTTGTCGTAGAACACCTGCTGACCAGAAACCGTATTGCCCGTCCACACCGCGTGCGCAACTCCACCGCCGACCGCCACGCCGATGTACTCGCCGATGCGCAACGTTCCGGTCGGCGGGAAGCGGTCGGGCGCGCCCAGGTCGGGGTCAAAGGGAACATCGTTGATCTGTACCTCGGGGCCGAAGGTCACTCCACCATTGGAGCTGCTGCGGACGAACACATCAAGGAGGAAGTCGCCGCCCCCGTTCGTCGCGCCGGCCCGTGTGTCGTACCAGGCGACCGTTAGGCAGCGCGACGTAGAATCGAAGCCGGCGGTTGGGAAGAACTGATGGCTGCTCCCCGGCCCGCTGTCGACTTGAACCGGAGCGCTCCAAGTTGCGCCGCTGTCGGTTGAGCGGACGATGTAGATAGCCAGGTCATCGTTCGTGCCGCCATGAGCGCTGTTGGTGGGATCATCGGCGGCCACCACGGAGACAACGTTTGGGGCGATGGGGTCCGGCATGACCCAGTCCTGATCGGACCCCTCCGTCCAGCTCCGGTTCTGGTTCAGCATCCTCGGGAAGCCTTGGATATTGAATGTGATGTCCGCATTGCCTGCTGTGTAGGCAAGGGTCTTCTGCGGATAGCTGACGCCGCCGTCCGTTGATCGCAGAACAAACACCTGCCCGCTCGTGCCGTCCGGCAAAATGCTCGGTTGTGAGTGATACGCGACATACGCATCGCCATTGGGTGCGACGGCGGCATGGGCCGGCCAAACGAACCCTTCAGCACCGGCCGATAATGTCGATGCTGCAGACCAGGTCAGGCCTTGGTCGGCGGAGTATGCCGTCTTCACCACCGACGGCAGGCCGCAACTCGTGCCAGTGAACTGAGCCCACGTGATGTAGAGCCGGTCTTCGAAGGGGCTGCCCGCGAAGCGATCCGCCGCCGACCAGGCCTTGTCGTGACAGTTGCCGGAGCTCGCCGGCAGATTCACACCGGGTGATGCCGTGACGTTGAACGGATAACCCGCCAGGACCGCTCCGGTCGCTGGGTTCACCTGCGCGATGAAGATGTCGATGAAGTTGTAGTTGGTGGCCAGACAGCCGAGGTAGGTCCAGAAGAGACGCCCGGCGCTGTCAAACGCTAGCGACGAGTCTCCACATAGGACATGCGTGCCGGGGACAGATTCTGGTGTGGCCGCGGACCAGATTGCGCCGCCGTCTATTGAGACACGCAGGCTAAACAGGTCCGCCGCAGCGATGTTCATCGAGTTCAGCGGGTTCGCCGCGATGGC
>JBGQHA010000066.1:0-9512 GCA_041497735.1 Dehalococcoidia bacterium
CCACCAGCGCGTCCGGCGGTCCGTTCGATTTCGTCGCCGCCATGCCGACCACCTACGTCCATCAGGGCGTCAATGAAGGTAATGAAACCGGCAGCGCCGCCCTGCAGTACGACAATCGCGACATCAATACCCACGTCGTGGAGTCGCTCGAGCCGCAGGACTTCGCCTGCGGCGACCGGGTCGTCTTCTTCACCAAGTTCGTAGTGGGCAGCAGTCTAAAAGGCACTGAGGCGATCGACATCACGTACGACTTCTGGGCGCAGAACAACGGCCAGGCCGGCGTCGGCTATAGCGACGTGCTCGATGTCGGTATTAGTCGCGTTGACTTCAGCTCGAGTCAGTCCGCCGAGACCGGCAACAGCCTAAGCGGCAACGAGACGGCAACGTTGCTGTCCGGACCGATGTTCATGCCCGGCAGTAGCAGTGTCTGGCAGCCCGGAACAAGTAACGACATGTTCTTCACAGTTCGTGTCACGGGCCTGGAGGCGGACGAGGTGGCCATTATTCGCGTCGATGCGCGGCTCTCCTGCTTCGATTCGCCGGTTACCGGCAACCTGCATGCCACCATCGATTCGGCGCAAACGACGACCGGCGATCGCCTGAACGTCGGTACGCAATCCATTCCGCTCAGCCTCAACGGCTTCCAATCGGTTTCACCGACGCCGACCGCTACCCGTTCGCCGTCCGCGACGAACACCCCGGTCAAGAAGACCCCGACAAACACGCCGGTCAAGGCCACGAAGACGGCGACGAACACGCCGGGCCAGAAAACCCCGACAAACACGCCGGTCAAGAAGACGCCGACACGCACGCCGGCCCAGAAAACCGCGACAAACACGCCAGCCAAGGCCACGAAGACGCCCTCGAACACGCCGGGCCAGAAGACGCCGACGAACACGCCGGCCAAGGCCACGAAGACGCCCTCGAACACGCCTGGCCAGAAGACGGCGACCAACACGCCGGTCAAGGCTACGAAGACGCCGACCAATTCGCCTGGCCAGAAGACAGCGACCAATACGCCGGCCAAGGCAACGAAGACGCCGACGAACACGCCTACCAGCACCCCCACGAACACTCGCACGCCAACCGACACGCCCACGAACACGCGCACACCGACCATTACACCTACGAGCACGCACACACCGACGGATACGCCTACGAACACGCATACGCCGACCAATACACCCACGAGCACACACACACCGACGGACACGCCTACGCCGACCGATACCCCCACGAACACTCGCACACCGACCGATACGCCCACAAATACGCATACGCCGACAAGGACTCCGAGTAACACGCCCACTGCTAGCAACACGCCGACAACCACCGGCAGCCCGACGAACACGCCCACCGGCACGCTACCCACCAATACGCGTACGCATACGCCAACGCGGACCAATACACCGACGAATACCCATACTCCGACGCGTACCCCGACCGGCCCATTGCCAACGAACACGCCCACGGGCACAGCTACGAGTACGCCGACGGCGACGAGCACGTCGCTACCGGAGACAGCGGTACCGACGAACACGCCGACGAACACGCCCACCAACACGCCGACGAACACGGCGACGCACACACCCACGAGTACGCCGACGCTCGTTTCGCAGGTGCTGCCCACCGTGCGGCCGCCGACGCCGCGCCCAACCCTGGCCCCGCCGGTGCTCCCGCGATCGGGACTCGGTGGCACGTCCAGCGACTCTGGCCTGACGTGGCTCGGTCTTAGCCTGCTCGGCTTCGGCCTAGCGGCTCTCGGTTGCTGGCGCTGGCGGCTGTCCAAGTAGAAGTTGCGACATCGAAAGGGGCCATCGGGGGACGATGGCCCTTTTTCGCCTCCGCCCGCTGCTCTACAATCGAAGGGGCCGGCTGAGCTGGCACTGGGGGACACTTGGACATCACCGTCAGAGGCCAGCACTTCGAAGTGCCGGATAGCGTCGAAGAGCGAGCCCGCCAGAAGCTGGGCCGCCTGGACCATTATCTTCCCCTCCTCCACGACGCCATCGTCGAAGTGGATATCGCTCACCAGAAGGCCAAGGAGCCCGACCAGCGCTACCTCGTCCGCGTCACCGTCGATGGCGGCGGCGCGCAGCTTCGCGCAGAGGAGCACGCCTCCACGCCCGAGGTGGCGGTCGACCAGGCTGCGCGTGTGCTGGCAGGTCAGGCCCGCCGCCACAAGCAGCGCCTCTACGAACGCGGCCGAAACAAAGGCGCTCCGCCGGCGTTCGAAGGTGAGATAGAGAAGACTGCCCGCAAGGTGTCGCGCGTGAAGCGGTTTGCCATGAAGCCGATGACGATGGACGAAGCACTCCTCGAGATCGAGGCGCTCGGCCACGAGTTCTTCGTCTTCCAGCACGCAGCAGAAGGGCAAGTCGCCGTACTCTACCGCCGGCGCGCCGGTGACTACGGCCTCATCATGCCGGAGCTCCCATGATCATCACCGTCACCCTCAACCCGGCCGTCGATCAGACGCTCACGCTCGAACGCCTCACGCTTGGCGACACCAACCGCGTGCGCGAGAGCCGCATCGACCCGGGCGGCAAGGGCATCAACGTTTCGCGCGTGCTGCGCGAACTCGGCCGCGAGAGCATGGCGGCCGGCCTGGCGCCTGGCACGCTCGGCCGCTTCGTCGAGCATTCGCTGCTGGAGCAGGGCATCCTCTGCGACTTCGTCCACACGCGAGGGCAAACGCGCACGAACCTCACTGTTGTCGATGAGAGTACGCACGAGACGACGTTGCTGAGCTATCGCGGCCCGGAGATCGATCCCCGCCACATGCACACGCTGGAGACCCGCCTGCGCCGGTATCTCGGTCCGAACGACTGGCTCGTCCTCGCGGGCAGCATCCCGCCACCCATCCTGCCCGAGGCCTATCCGCGACTCCTCGAGATCGCGCACGAGAACGGCAGCCACACCGTCCTCGACGCCGACGCTGAGGCGCTCGCCGCGGGCCTGACCGGCCGTCCCGAGATCGTGAAGAGCAACCACCATGAAGCGGAGCGTCTGCTGGGCCGGCCGCTGGATACCGATGACCGGCTGCTCGCCGCGGCCGAAGAGATGCGCGCCGCCGGCGCCGGCACCGCGATCATTACTGCGAGCGCTCGCGGCGCAGTCATGGTGAGCGAGGCCGCGGCCTGGCGCTACACGACGCCGCAGGTGAACGTTGTCAGCTCCATGGGCGCAGGCGACGCATTGCTGGCCGGCCTCCTCTACAAGCTGGACGACGGCGACAGCCTGGAGGACGGCCTGCGTTGGGGCGTCGCGGCGGGCGCCGCGTCATGCGTCCAGGCCGGGACGCAGCTCTGTCGCAGCGCCGACGTGCTGCGCTTGCTCTCGGAAGTGGGCGTCGAGCGCGTCAGCTCCCCCGAAGCGGCGCACCGCCGCTAGGCGCGTCTTGTCGCAGGCCCCCGTTCTCATCGTCTTCCTCGGTGGTATGCGCGGCAGCGCGATCGAGGATCTCCTCGGCCGTGCGCTCACGGAGGCGGCGCTCGACCTGCTGGAAGAAGCGCTGCCCACCGGAGCATTCTCGGGCGCCATTCTCGCCAGCGACAGCGATACGCTCGCCCCGCGTCTTCCTGCCGGCGTCGTCCTCGATCGCGATGAAGACACCTTTCACTTCGGCCGGCGGCTCGCGGCGCTCGTCCGCGATCGCGCCATCGAACGACCGCTCTACGTGGGCGCCGGCAGCGTGCCCCTTCTGCGCGGCCAGGACCTCGCCGCGTTCGCGCGCCGGCTCGCCGAAGCGGACGAACTTGTCATCGCGAACAACTACTTCTCCGCCGATCTCGTCGCGCTCACGCCCGGCGGCGCGCTCGATCGCATCGATCTCCCGGCGAGCGACAACTTCCTTCCTCGTCTGCTGCACGATCAGGCCGGCCTCGCCAGCGAGCCGCTCCCGCGCAGCAGCGCCACGCAGTTCAACATCGATTCGCCTGCCGACCTCGCGATGCTCAAGCTCGCGGGCGGCGCCGGACCGAACCTCTCGCGCTTTCTCGCTGCCTTCGAGGCCGACCTCGAGCCGTACCGCCGTCTCATGCGCGCGCTCGTCGATACGAAGGCCGAGGTACTGGTTGCCGGCCGCGTCGGCAGCCAGGCGTGGTCGTACCTCGAGCGCGAGACCGCCTGCCGCATCCGCCTCTACTCCGAAGAGCGGGGCATGCAGGCGGCCAATCGTGACACGACCGGCGCTGCGCGATCGCTGCTCGCGTTCCACCTGCGCGAAGTTGGCAGCGCGCGCTTCTTCGCCGAGCTGGCGGAGCTCGCGGACGTCGCCTGCCTCGATACGCGTCCGCTGCTCGCGCACCTCGGCGTGCAGGCCTCGCGCGCCGATCGCTTCTGGTCGGACCTGGGCTGTCCTGACCGGATCGAGGACGCTGTCCTGCGCGAGTTCACGCAGGCCGCGCTCGACGCGCCGCTGCCCGTGATACTGGGCGGGCACTCCCTCGTCTCCGGCGGCCTCATGCTCCTCACCGAAGCCGCCTGGCGGGAGGAAGACCAGCGCCTCGCCTCGGAAAAGTCGTAGGGGCGACCTTTAGTCGCCACCCGCGTTGCGTGTGTAGGAGCGGCCACGGCGTGGCCGCCCCTCGTCACGTGCGCTATCCTGGCCTCCGTCGTGGCAGGACGCCCTTCCACCGTAGCTCTCCCCGTTCGATCATGACCGCGCTCTCTCGCGCGCTTGTGGCGGTCTCCGATAGCGTCCGCGTTTGGCCGCGCTGGCTCACCGTTTCGATCGTCATCGGCGGATTCGTCCTCATCTTCGGCCTACCTACGATCATCATCCCGCTCGCCACGGACGAAGTGCTCTTCGCGATCGGCGCGCGCACCGTCATCGATGGCCACCAGCTCTACCGCGACTTCTGGGACATCAAGCCGCCGCTCATCTACCTGCTCTACGCGCTGCCGCTCTCGATCGCCGGCGTGCACATGGAGGCGGTGCGCGTCTTCGATCTGCTGAACACTGCGCTCGCCATGGCGGCCACGTACCTGCTCGCCCGGCGCTTCTTCGGCGAACGCGCCGGAATGATCGCAGCGATCTTCTACGGCTTCACCTACCTCGGCTGGTCGCCGAACGACGCGCTCGGCGAGACGGAGAGCTTCATGGCCGCGCCGCTGGCGTTCGCGTTCTGGCTCTACCTCCCCGACGACGCCCGCCGCGACGCGCCGCTGCGCGCCGTCGCCGCCGGCCTCCTCCTCGGCGTCGCGTTCGCGCTGAAGACGTCGGCGGTGCTCTTCCTGTTCGGCCTGCCTCTCGCCGAGCTCGCGCTGCGCCAGCGATCGGAATGGCGCCGCGAAGGCATCGCCGGGCGGCTCGCGCTCGCGGCGCTCGGGTTCCTCGCGGTGCAGGCCGCGCTTAGCGCCTATCTCGCGATCGCGGGGGTACTGCACGACTTCATCGACATTCAGCGCCACTACACGCTGCACTACAACGCGTATCGATTCGCCCCCGGCGGCCACTCTCACGAGCGTTTCCTGCTCGACGCGACGGGCATCTGGATCAAGGACGCCGCCTTCCTCACCGTGCCCGCTTTCGCGGGGCTGCTCGTCGCGTTCGTGCGCTCGCGACATGCGCGCGGCGCCGCGCTGCTGGGCATGCTCGCGCTGATCGGCGTCGTGAGCATCTGGTGGCAAGGGAAGATGTTCCAGTACCACTGGCTCGTCGTCATCCCGATACTCGCTGCGCTCGCCGGCTTTGCGCTCGACGAAGCCATCGCCGTGTTCGCGCGCCTGCCGCGACAGCAATCGCTCGCAGCGCTCGCGCTCCTTGCGATCGGCCTGCTTGCGCTCGCGGAACAGCCGCTCACCAACACGTACGACGAGTACCGGACGTTGATTCGCTACGCCGACGGCTCGTTCACGCGCCACCAGGTCGAGGCCAACTACTATCCGCTCTACGCCAACAACCACCAGGTCGTCGATTACCTGCGCGCCCACAGCGACGCCGGCGACCGCGTCTACGTCTGGGGCTTCTGGCCGCAAGTCGACTTCTGGTTCGGCCACTCCTTCGATCGCTTCGTCTTCAACTCCGGCCTCCGCGCGACGTGGTCGCCGCAGTCCTGGCGCGATGAGCTCATCCGCGACCTGCGCGCGCATCCACCGCGCTACATCGCGATCGGCCAGGGCGACGTGCAGCCGTGGCTCGTCGGCACGTCGCAGACCTCGCAGCAGGCGCTCGACAACTTCCCACCGCTCGCGGCGATCGTCGCCGCGGACTACCGCCCCGTGCTGGATGCCGGCGTCATGGTCCTCTACGAGCGCCAGCCCGCCGCCGTGCGCGCTGACGATGTCAACGGATACGGAACGGATTAGCGGATAGCAATTCCTTGCATATTGACAGGCTATGGTGGCAGGCATATGATCGGTTCTCTCGGCGTTCGAGAGTGACAGGAAGGAACCCACATGACGCGGCGGAGCGCAAGGATTGCCTTGGCGGCCATCATATCGGCGGCGGCCATTCCGGCTTTCTTGTTCTTTTCGAGCCTCTCGCCTCTCGCGCACGGTTCACCGGAGCAGCCGACTGGGGGGCTCGTGGACCGGGTTCCGATTCCGACTGAAGCGCCAGACTGGACACCTGCACCGTGGCAACCTCCGTCCGGGGTGCGAACCATAGGCAGTTGCCTAGTTCCAGCAGATGCCAGCGAGGTCTTTCCGTCAGCAGCAGCAGCCAACCGGAGCCAGCGGGTCTTTGACTCCCCCACTATGCGGATATTCGCACTAGCGGACGGCTCCTGCGTGGATTTGATCAAGGGGCCAGGAGTTCCGGTTCCGGATTTCGTCCCTGACAACATAACGCCAGTCGATCCAAGGGAAGACATCAAGCCAGAGGCACGTTAGTTCATGACACCGAAATTGTTGTTCATACCGCTTGCAATTTGGTTCCTGGCGCTGGCGCTCATCTTTCTTCCGCGCCTCACAAGCGCAGCGCAGGATGATGGCTTCGCGAGACCCGCTCACCTTAACGAGAAGACGGCATTTACCGGCAACGTCCCAAGCGATCCCGTGAATCACCAGGGAGCGCAGGAGGGGATGCAAAACGGCTTTGCCTACTGGAATCTAGTGGCTGTGAACAACACGGTCAACGGCTACCAAAACCCAGTCATACCGTGGAATAACTCCGATCAGGAAGATCTAATTGTCGATTGGGTCCGCCGAAATCAAGGCTGTCCGCCGACGTGCACCAACATGAGTTGCCTTTATGACTTTGGCCACTGCCTACTTGTGAGCGCGACCTTCTATGCCGAGGAATGGCGGTACAACGATCTCAACGTAGGCGAGACGCTGTGGGATGGGACTGCATATGCCACGAACCATTCCGGGGTTGACGGCCTTTGGTGGAACGCCTGGGTGGGACGGCATGAACTAGGCCACGACAATTACCTGCAGGACTGGGATTATGCTCCTTATGTCGGCCTAATGTGCCATTTGGTACAAGGCGACACGTGTACCTCGAAGAGCACGGCCACGGCAAGCGAGATTAGCGATGCTGTGAGCGACTTCCAGGCTCGCCCGATAGCTCCTAACTCCATCTCGGTCGCGGCCACAGACACGAACTATGTGACCGTCGCGTTTAGCGGGCAAGGCAATGCAGACAATTTGACGCCATATTACAGTACACTGCTGTACGGGTGGACGGCAGGTTCAGCAATCACCTCAGATTCGACATCTTATCAATTCACGGGCTTGAGTCCCGGTACGACTTACTACTTTCGTGTAGCTTCCAACAAGTCAGGTAAGCCAAGCAGTAGTTCCCAGTGGGTTTCGGCCACGACCAACAGCGTCGCACGAGTAACGAACTTCAAGTTGGACGCTTCGTCCTCGACACAGATGACGCTGAGTTGGTCAGCCGTATCGGGTGCGACGAGCTACGAGCGCTGCGTTTCTAGTGCAGTGAATGGCCCGTTCATCTGTGCTAACGTCGGCAACATTCTGAGCCAAACCGTGTCCGTACCGATCCCAACCTCAAAGTCAATCTACATCTACGCGATGAGAGCCGTTAATTCGAGCGGTTCCAAGGGAGCTTTCAGCAATCGCGCGGCAATCTCGGTCTTCAACGAGACCATATCCGGAACTGCGTATACCGCCTACCATACGATGTACAAGGACAACACAGGCCTAAAGTACATAAACGCTTTCAATCGTCAGGCCTCGCTGTCGAGGTGGATCGCATTTACCAACAACACCACTACCGTCACAAACCAGGTGTCGGCGAACAGTAAGAGTTGGTCAGCCGCCCAGCCGTGGGCTATAGCAGATCAAAACGGTCCGTACGGTCCAACAATCACGGTAATCGAATCGCCAAACTCCAACCTGTCTCCGCAAGATTCGAACATCGTCAGTACGTTCTGCATGACCATCACACCGACGTGTCAGTAGGGACGGTAACTCCAGGTTGACGACCTTCATACGCACAGCCCTGGTAGCTATCCCTCTGTTCACGCTGCCGTGCTTCGTCGCCTCATCTTCCGTTCTAGCCGGCAGTACCCCCACGGCAATGCCGAGCGCGACGCCGTCCCTCGACCTTGCGGCGCCTACAGGAGTCTTTTACGACGAGATCAACAACATCGTGACGTGGCAAGATAACGCCGTTGGTGAGGATGGCTATCGTCTCGATGTCACCTTTGGCCGAGAGACACGCACGTTCCAGGTCGGTCCGAACGCGCAAACTCTTCTGGTGCCCGCCGACTTTCGTCGCGGCTGTCCCAATCCTGGACCGCAAATCGACATCCGAGTTACTCCCTTCGCCGGATCCATTGATGGCCAGCCAGGCAGGTTCTATATCGGCGCAGAGTGTCCACCTACTGATCTCACGCCAACACCCATCACTGGCGCCTCGCTCCCGCCGACCGGCGGCGGCCCGGATCGAGAGAGTTCGGCCACCTTCCCGATAGCCGCGCTCGCACTCGCCGCTGTAGGTCTCTCTAGCGCCGGAATCTGGCTCGCCCGCCGACGCCTCCTGCGATAGCCCCTGAGCGTCCCGGAACGTGGTATACTAGCCGGCGCTGGTGGTCCCCCGCCCATCGCCTACGCCCCGCTAGTTCGTCAGGGGAGGACGACACCTCATGCGATCGCTCGTTCGCGCCGCCGTGTTGCTGCTCGCGCTGGGAGCGCTGGCGATTCTCTCGCCCGCCGCCACGCGCGCATCGACCACGACCGTACCCATCGGCGCGAACGGCATCTACGGCCCGTTCTGGTACTGCGACTCCGCCCACAGCGGCGTCGTCTGCACGACGACCATCACCGTCGGCGATTCCGTGACCTGGCAGAACAACACGATCATCGCTCACACCAGCACTGAGTGCGATGGCGTCTGCGGTACAATCCCCGGCAGCCCCATCTGGGACTCCGGCCTCATCCCGGCGAGCGGCTCATACACGCAGCAGTTCAACGTGGTCGGCACGTTCAACTACCAGTGCGACGTGCATCCCACCGAGATGAAGGGCCAGATCATCGTCCTGGCCTCTGGCCCGACAGCAACGCCGTCGCCGACAGCGCTGCCGCCGACACCGACG
>JBGQHA010000067.1:0-9456 GCA_041497735.1 Dehalococcoidia bacterium
CTCGAACGGCTCCTGCAGATCCTGGACGCCGACGAGCACGTCGATGCGATCGCGATGGAGCTGGCGTCCGGCTTCATGGCGCGCCGCTGGCAGGCCGACCCCGGCAGCCTGGACACGATGCTCGATACGCTCATCGCGCATCAGGAGCGCTCCGCGAAACCGTTCCTGACGATTCTCCACCCCGGCCACGTCGAGGACGTGACGTTCAAGGCGCGCACTCGGGTGGCGGAGCGCGGGATCGCGGTCTTCCACTCCTTCGAGCGCGCAGCCGTCGCGCTGAGCCGCGCCGTCGACTACTGGCGGCGACGCGACAGCTTGCAATAACCTCCCGACGGGCTGAAGCCCGTCCTCACGGGGATGTCGATCTGAGGCGCGGCCGTTCGTCGTGTTGATAGAGCGCGAACGAGACGCGCTGCCAGCGAAGGAGACGCCTATGCTCTGCATGCTGATGATCTGCTACGACCCGACCCGGCCGCCGATCGCGTCCGAGCAGAACCTGCAGCCCGAGCACGCCAAGCTCGAGCGCGAGCTGCGCGAACGCGGGCTGTTCGTCTCGGGCGCGGGGCTGTGGCCGGTCGAGCACGCGAAGAGCGTCCGCAAGAAGGACGGGAAGACGACCACGACGGACGGCCCGTTCGCTGAGACGAAGGAGGCGCTGGGCGGCTACTACATCGTCGATTGCGACGAGGCCGCCGCGATCGAGATCGCCGGGCGCATTCCAGTCGAGACGCGATCGTACGTGCAAGTGCGCCCGATCGCGCTCTTTCACCCGAACGTCGCGCGCATTTCGAAAATGAAGGACTGAAGGAGGACAACATGCTCTACATGTTCCTGCTCTACTTCGACCCGAAGATCGACATGCCGGAAGGCCACATGGACCGTCACTTCGCCGTGTGGCGCGAAGCGAAGGAGCGCGGTGTCTACCTGACGTCGGAGGCGATCGGCGACACGTCTAGCGCGACGACCGTGCGCGTGCGCAACGGCAAGGCCACGATCACCGATGGCCCGTTCGCAGAGACGAAGGAGGTGCTCGGCGGCTTCTACCTGCTCGATTGCAAGGACCTGGACGAAGCGCTCGAGTACGCGCAGAAGATCCCGGACTCGTCGACGGGCGCCGTCGAGGTACGGCCGGTGCTCAGCGTTCCCGGCTGGGAGTACGAGCTGCCCGGAGAGCGCCGCCCGATGGGCTAACGTTGGAGCAATCGAACCAAGCCATCGAGCGCATCTTCCGCGATGAGTCCGGGCGCATCATCGCCTCGCTCATCCGCGCGTGTGGGGACTTCGATCTCGCTGAGGAGGCGCTGCAGGACGCGTTCGCCGTCGCCGTGGAGCGCTGGCCGCGCGACGGCGTGCCGGACAACCCGGCGGCCTGGCTGACGACGACAGCGCGCCGCAAAGCGATCGACCGCCTCCGGCGCGACCGCACCCTCGGCGAGAAGCAGGCCCAGCTCCAGGCGGAGGTAGCGTTGGGCGTGCTCGAACGGGAAACGGAGGCCGAGATGAGCGACCCTTCGAATGCGCTCAGGGCAGGCGTGCAAGACGACCGCCTCCGCCTCATGTTCACCTGCTGCCACCCTGCCCTCGCGCCCGAGGCGCAGGTGGCGCTCACGCTGCGCACGCTGGGCGGACTATCGACGGCGGAGATCGCGCGCGCGTTCCTCGTGCCAGAGCCGACGATGGCGCAGCGGCTGGTGCGCGTGAAGCGCAAGATCCGCGACGCGCGCATTCCGTATCGGGTGCCGGACGATCACGTCCTGCCGGAGCGCCTCGAAGCCGTGCTCGCAGTGATCTATCTGATCTTCAACGAAGGCTACAGCGCCACGGCGGGCGACGCGCTGATCCGGCGCGAGCTCTGCGCGGAAGCGATCCGCCTCGGGCGCGTGCTGGGCGAGCTGATGCCGGACGAGCCGGAAGTCCTGGGCCTGCTCGGGCTGATGCTGCTGCACGACGCGCGCCGCGACGCGCGCGCGGGGCCCGGCGGCGACCTGATCGTGCTGGAGGAGCAGGACCGGGCGCTGTGGCACCGCGAGCAGATCGCCGAGGGCGCAGCGCTGGCGGAGCGGGCGCTGCGTATGCGACGCGCGGGGCCGTACCAGATCCAGGCGGCGATCGCCGCACTACACTGCGAGGCCCTGCGCGCGGAGGAGACGGACTGGCCGCAGATCGCGGCGCTGTACGACGAGCTGCTGCGCCTGCAGCCGACGCCGGTCGTGGCGCTCAACCGCGCCGCCGCGGTCGCGCTGGCGCGCTCGCCGGACGACGGTCTCCGCCTGCTCGATGACGGCGAGCTGGCGTCCGCGCTGGACGGCTATTATCTGTATCACGCGGCGCGCGCCGATCTGCTCAGACGCGGCGGACGCACGACGGACGCTGCGGCCGCGTACCACCGCGCGCTCGAGCTGGCGACGAACGCCGTCGAACGCGCATACCTGGAGCGCCGGCTGCGAGAGGTAGAGCCGACGGCGAGACACGGCGCGTAGCCTGGTATCATCCGATCTCGGGACTGGAGGTGAGTATGAGCACTCGAATGCAGGTACTGGTGGGAACGCGCAAGGGAGCGTTCATCTACACGTCGGATAAGAAGCGGCAAGGTTGGGAGATCACACAGCCCCTCTTGGCCGGCTGGGAAGTCTTCCACATGATGGCCGATACGCGATCTGACCCTCGCCGGTTGTACGCGGCCGCGAACAATCCGTGGTGGGGGCCATCGATCGCGAAGAGCACAGACGGCGGCAAAGCGTGGGACCAGCGATCGCCTGGCCTCGGCTTCCCGCCGGACATGGGTCTCACGATCGAAAACGTCTGGTTCGTGAAGCCCGGCCACGACACGCAACCGGGCGCGGTCTACGCGGGCACCCAGCCGGCCGGCCTCTTTCGCAGCGAGGACTACGGCGAGTCGTGGTCGTCCGTCGACAGCATCAACCGGCACGAGTTCCGCTCGTTCTTCCAGGGCATCGGCGAGTCGCCGCAGGCCCGATCGCCTCTGCACTCGATCGAGATCGATCCGCGCGATGCCGCGCACATGTACCTCGCGGTGAGCGGCGGCGGATCCTACGAGACGAAGGACGGCGGCAAGAGCTGGCAGATCTTCTCGCATCGGGCGACGCCAGCGGAGCCGCGCAAGGAAATGTTCGTCTCGCAGGCGCTCTCCAGAGTGCCGCCGGGAGTCGATCCGGCGGCCGTGTGGGACATGCACAAGCTCGTGCTCGATGCGAAAAACCCCGACCGGCTATGGACGCAGGCGCACACGGGCGTCTTTCGCTCCGACGACGGCGGACAGAATTGGGACGACGTGACGCCGTCGCCGCTGGAGACGGTGGTGCGCCCGGCGGCGCCGACGCCCGGGCTCTTGGCCTTCCACGGCTTTCCGATCGCGGTCACGCGGCGCGAGCCGGACGCGGCGTTCTTGCTGCCCCTCCAGGCCGATGACTTTCGCGCCTGCCCGGGGCAGTTCGCCGTGTACCGGACGCGCGACGGCGGCCGGACCTGGCAGCCGCTTACGAACGGCCTGCCCGGCCCGCACGATTACCAGAGCGCGTATCGCGAAGGGATGGACACGGACGGCCTCGAACCGGAGGGCGTCTACGTCGGCACCAGCAACGGCGCGGTCTACGCCAGCATCGACGGCGGCGACGACTGGCAGCGCCTGCCGGGCACGCTGCCGCCGATACTTTCGGTCACCTGCGCGGTGTACTGATCTGCTGTAGCGCAACATGAATGGTGCGGCATGAGTCTAGGCACCACTCAATGAGTCCATCGGCGTCGAGCACTTTTGGCACATGCGCGGCTGCGCTACAGTACAAGCCCCTGTTGACTGAGGAAAGGAGCACTATGAAGGCCGCCGTACTACGAGAAGTCAACAAGCCGCTGGTGATCGAAGAGGCGACGCTCGACAAGGTAGGCGACAGACAGGTGCTTGTGAAGACGGCAGCGTCCGGCGTCTGCCACAGCGACCTGCACTTCGTGGATGGCATTTGGCCGGTCCCGCTGCCAGCCGTGCTCGGCCATGAGGCCGCGGGGGTCGTCGAGCAGGTCGGTCCCGGCGTGACGTACGTCGAGCCAGGCGACCACGTGGTGCTCTCGTTCATCCCGATGTGCGGCGCCTGTCGCTACTGCGCCAGCGGCCAGCCGTACCTCTGCACCCAGGCGCGCACGCGCAACCAGACGATCCACATCGGCGAGCAAGCGATCGCACCGTTCCTGTCGATGTCGTCATTCGCCGAGTACATGCTCGTGCCGGAGGACGGCCTCGTGAAGATCCGCAAGGACATGCCGCTCGACAAGGCGGCGCTGGTCGGCTGCGGCGTGATGACCGGCGTCGGCGCTGCGATCAACACGGCGAAAGTGGAGCCGGGCACGTGGTGCGCCGTGATCGGCACGGGCGGCGTCGGGCTGAACGTGATCCAGGGCTGCGCGCTCGCCGGCGCGGAGAAAATCATCGCGATCGACGTGCACCCGAACAAGCTCGAGATGGCGCGCGAGTTCGGCGCGACACACTTCATCAACGCGAAGAACGAGGATCCCGTCGCGAAGGTCCAGGAGCTCACCGGAGGCGGCGCCGACTATGCGTTCGAGGTGATCGGCCTTCCTTCGGCGATCACGCAGGCGTTCAATATGATCCGGCGCGGCGGCAAGGCGGTCGTCGTCGGCATGTCGCCACCAACGTCGGAGGTCACCGTGGGGGCGGCGGCGTTCCTGATGGAGAAGAACATCCTCGGCTGCACCTACGGCTCCGCGCGGCCGCGCTACGACATGCCGCGCATCATCGATCTGTACATGAGCAAGAAGCTCAAGCTGGACGAGCTCGTCTCGCGCACGTACCCGATCGAGGGCATCAACGACGCCTTCTCTGCGATGAAGAACGGAGAGGTGGCCCGCAGCGTCCTCGTATTCTAAGCGTCCAGTCCAAAAGGGGAGGAACCACATGCCCGTTCGCATCGCGAAGATCGCGCTGGCCGCCGCGGCCCTTGCTACGCTGCTACTTGTCGCCTGCTCGTCTTCCAAGAGCAGCTCGAAGCTGAACCTGGACGGCGTGCCGCAGAACGGCCTTACGCTCGGCAGCGGCGGCTTGCAGATCAAGCTCTACGAGAACTTCAACTGTGAGACATGCCTCACATTTGCGCAGGACGTAATGCCAAAGCTGGTCAACGACTACGTGAAGCCCGGCAAGGTGCAGATCACGTTTGTTCAGACGCCGCTCGGCACGACGCCCGAGACGATCTACGCCCACGAGGCGTCGCAGTGCGCGGCAGACCAGGGCAAGTTCTGGCAATACTACGACGTGATGTACAAGCATTGGAAGGGCTCCATCTTCACCAAGGATGAGCTAAAGTCCCGGGCCACCGAGATCGGCCTCAACCGCTCGACGTTCGACCCGTGCTTAGACACCGACAAGTATCAGGCGGACGTACAGGCCGGCGCGCAGCAGTTCCAGGCGCTAGCAACAAAACACCTTGAGTTGCCCGCTGTAGAGACGGAAGACATCATCCTTGCCGGCAGCACCAACTATGCTGATCTGAAGTACCTGCTTGACCACGAACTGCAGTAAGACCCCGAGCTGCTGAGTCGGACGGCCATGCGCTGGGCTCTCGTCGCGCTGATGCCCGCGCTCGCGCTGATCATCGCCTGCGGCGGCACTGCGGCGACGCGAGACGCAAGATCGACGCCGGACGCACCGGGACCCACCGTGGCGATGGCGCCGACGTCACCGGCGCAGCTGGGAATGAGCCCGCGTGCGGTGGAGGCAGACGCCGACCCCAGCCTGCCGGGCGAGTACATCAATCTGCCTCAGATCTACGGCGGCTTCTACGGCAACCGGAACGGCCCGAATACCGCGGCCCATCTGCGCGGGCCCATCGATTACAGCACGCAGGGCCTGCCGCCCGCGGGCGGCCCGCACTGGGGCTCCACTCCCTGTCCTGACGATCCTGCGCAGGCGCCGTCCAACTGCGGCCCGGTGCCGTGGGGCGTCTATCGCACGCCGTGGCCGGCCGAGAGCCTCGTCCACAACATGGAGCACGCGGGCGTGGTCATCTGGTACAACACGTCGGACCAGCGCGTGATCGATAAGCTGGAAGCGCTGACGCGCGCTCAGCTCGCCAAAGGGCACTCGATCGTGCTGGTGCCGTATCCGGACATGACGCCCGAGCACATCGCGCTGACGGCCTGGTCTCGCCGGGACGAGTTCCCCGTGAGCGACTACGATCCAGATCGCGTTACGCACTTCATCGACGTCTACTTCTGCCGCTTCGATCCGGAAGCGTTGTGCTCCTTCCGCATTTGACGCCCGGCGTGTCGCGTCGCTATCATCTCAGGGCGCAGTACCGAATACAGCGCAGGTTTGGATGAACGAGACGATCTATCTCGACTACGCCGCGACGACGCCCCTCCGGGCCGAGGTGCGCGAGGCGATGCTGCCTTACCTCGGCGAGCGTTTCGGGAACCCGTCGGCGACCTACGGGCTCGGGATCGAGGCGAGAGACGCTGTCGACGCTGCGCGCGCGACGGTGTCGCAGGTGCTGGGCTGCCGGACGCAGGAGGTGATCTTCACCAGCGGTGGCACCGAATCGATCAACGCAGCAATCAAGGGCGTCAGCTTCGCGCAGCAGCTCGCGCGTGTCGGCAACCACATCGTCACCTCGGCCATCGAGCACCATGCCGTGCTCCACAGCTGTCAGTACCTCGAGAAGTTCGCCTTCGAGGTGACGTATCTGCCCGTCGATCACGACGGGCTTGTCGATCCGGCCCGCGTGGCGCGCGCCGTGAACGAGCGCACCGTGCTGGTCAGCGTCATGCTTGCCAACAACGAGGTCGGCGTGGTGCAACCGGTGCGTGAGATCAGCCGGGCCGTGCGCGAGCGCGCCCAGCAGCTCAAGCGGCGCATTCCGCTGCACACGGATGCCGTGCAGGGCGCGAACGCCCTCACCCTTCGCGTCGATGAGCTGGGGATCGATCTGCTGAGCCTCTCGTCGCACAAGTTCGGCGGGCCGAAGGGCGCCGGCGTCCTGTACCTGCGCCGGAGCACGCCGTTCTTGCCCCAACAGTCGGGCGGAGGACAGGAGCGACAGCGCCGCGCCGGCACCGAGAATGTCGCGGGCGTTGCGGGCACGGCGCGCGCGCTGGAGCTGGCGCAGGAGAGGCGCTCGACGTACGCCGAGACGTGTACGCGTCTGCGCGACCGGCTGATCGACGGCATGCTCACGCGCATCCCGAACGCGCAGCTCAACGGCCATCGGGAACAGCGGCTGCCGAACAACGCCAACATCAGCTTCGCGGGCGCCGATGCGCGCGTCATGCTGCGCCTGCTCGACGACGCACGCGTGGCGGCCAGCGCCGGCTCCGCCTGCAACGAGGAGACGCTGGAGCCCTCTCACGTATTACTGGCGATGGACGTACCGCTCTCGCGAGCGGTCGGTACGTTGCGCTTCACCGTCGGTGCGCAGACGACAGAGGCCGAAGTCGACCGCTTGCTCGATCTGCTCCCGAAGATCGTCGAGCGCGCGCGGATGCAGAGCGGCATCGCCGTCAGCTAACCCGCATACGTCCGTGGCTGTGGTATCATCCGCCCGTGGCAGAGCAACGACTGCCCTATTCGGTCACGGATGACCGCGGTGAGCTACACCAAGGCGAGCTGCGCATTGCCCGGACGTGGGGAGACCTGAAGCTCGATCCCATTGCCGCCTTCACGATTGTCCTGTTAGAAGAGCCTCTGCACGCCGAGCCGGCGATAGGCGCAAAGAACATCGTCGTCTGCTCACCAGCGCGGCCCGTGCGATTACCAACCCTCCTTGCGGAAGCTCGGTCGGCCTACGCGGGCGCCTCGCCGGTTTCGCTGCGGCTGTCGAAAGACGCGATCGCGGCGTATGCGGGAGGGCGACTTTACGCCGCGCAACCGCTCACGATTCGTCCCGAGGAGATCTTCGCCGCAGCCGCAACGCTACGGCTAGAGCGGCTGGTGTTGGCGCTCGATCTGCGCCCCAGAGAGAGACAAGACTACTGGGACGAAGCGGCGCGCATCCTGGCGTGGCCCGAGCGGTCTCCGGACCGCGTGCAGGCCCCGCTCGTGCGCTCCCAGCTGCGCGCGCTGCTCCGGACTGCGCCGGCGGACGGCGAAACGTTGGAGCGCTTGCGACGCCTCGCGGGCGGCGCTCCGCCGGCTGACGTCGCACCTTCGCCCGCCGCGCTTGTCGACGACATCGCTTACGTGCGCTGCCTGGCCGCTGACGAACGCTCAGCACGCCGGCTCGCGGTCATGCGATCGTACGTCGAACAGGCGATCGTCCGTCGCGATCATGCGGAGCTGGCGGTCGACCGCGCCTTCGTGCGCGAGCAGCTCTCGTTCGTGACGCTCCTGCAGCAGCCGAACGCGATCGAGTACCTCAGCGCCACGTTCGATATGTTCCGCGACGCCTACGCAGCGGCGTATGTCAAGCACCACATGTCGTTCTGGGGGGCCTTCGACGGCATCGAACGCGCACTGAACGATGTCGAGCCGTCCGCGCGCGCGCTTGCGAGGCTCAACGTCCTGCGCACTTTGGGAACACCTGCGGGCGAATCAGCTCTGGCGGCATGCGAGCGACTCAGGGCGCGCCCAAGGTGCGCTGCCGTCGGGCTCGAGCAGGTACTGCGCGAACAGCCGCGCTGCGCGACCTGCGACATCGCGCTCGACGACGCGCCGCCCGTGGCGGAAGCTGAGCGGCTCGTGCGAGAGCTAAACAGCGCGCTTTCGCTGCAGCTCAGCCGTCTGGCGAGCGAGGCGGTGCGCCGCATCCTGGCGCGCGGCGGCTCCCGCCTCGATCAGTTTCTGCAGATCGTTCAGGCAGCGGACAGCGGCGCGCTGGCGAGCGTCCTGGACGATGACCTGCTGGCGTTTCTCTCAGGCCTCCTCGCCGAGCCGGTCGTGCCGACAGCGGAGGCGCTCGATCTGTTCGAGCAGCTCGCGCGCGCCTACCCCACGATCGATGACGCGCAGGTCGACGCCGTGGTGCGGACGCTGCGCGACCTGCTCACGGAAGCGCTCGCAGCTCAGCGCGCCGGCGACCCGTCGACGCCGGCTGCGTTCCGCCTCGCCAACCAACCGCCATCGTGAGCGGCGGCATCATCGGGCGGCTGAGGCGGCTCGTCGCAGAGCCGCGCTCCGAAAGCGAACCGAAGGACCACAAGATCCGGCTCGTCGTCGGGCTGGGCAACCCCGGCAGCGAGTACGCAGGCAACCGGCACAATGTCGGCGCGTGGACGATCAACCGGCTCGCGCGCAAGCACGGCATCGAGCTAGCGAGCGCGGGCCGCGCATCGTTGGGCAAAGGGCTCATCGGCGGGCGCGAGATCGCCCTCGCCCGCCCGCGCACGTTCGTCAACGAGAGCGGGCCGGCGGTCTGGGGGCTGATCAAGCGCCTGAAGATCGATGACGCGGCGGAGCTGCTCGTCGTGCACGATGAGCTTGATTTGCCGGTAGGC
>JBGQHA010000068.1:0-9436 GCA_041497735.1 Dehalococcoidia bacterium
CCGCAGGCGATGTCGAGCACGCGCTGGCCCCGCTTCAGGCCGGCGAGCGCGAGGGCGCGCACCATGCGGGGCGAGAGCTCCCGGCCGCCGCTCGCCGCGAACTCCGCGTGCCCTTCGACGGAGCTGCGGTAGTATTCTTCGGTGTAGGCCTCGGGACGGATCGGGGTTTGGGCGCGTCCTCGATCTCTCATCGCACCGCTCATTGTACGGGACGTGCGCGGCGTGCGGCGGTTCGGCTATGGCGCGCCGTCTAGTTCATGGTATTGCCGTGGCCGATACCCGCTTCATCGGCAAGCTCGGCGGCAGGGGGTACTGCCCGCCGCGATATCCTTCACGGAGGGCATACAAGTCTGCGATCGTCGTCGCTTGCGGCACATCTTTGCCAAGCCATGCGCTTCCTTCCCCCGCTGAGAGCGGAAGGAACTCGATCGCGGCGGCGCAGCGCCCGGCGCGGGCAACGGCCGGGTGCAACTCCCGGATCGGCTCGTTGGTGGTGACCAGGATGAGCGTACGCAGGCCCTGGCCGATTAAGCCGTCGACGGTGTTCAGCAGACGGGAGAGGCCCTGGCCCGTGCGTTCCTTGGCGTCTGCTGACAACAGCTCGCCCGTGTCTTCCATGACGATGAGGCGCCAGCGCTCTCCGCCCGGCTCGCCTGCCCCTCCAGAGCCTCGAAACCGCCGCATGAAGCTCGGCACGCCATATTCGTCGCCCCACTCCTCCCGGCGCGCCAGCAACACGTTGATCAGGTACTTTCCTTCACCCAGCAAACGATCTGGATCAATGACATAGTCAACGTCGCACCACGAGCGCCATTCCGAAGCGATGGCGCGCAGCGCGAACGTCTTCCCAGTACCAGCGAGGCCATGGAACAACAGCAGTTGACCTCCCTTCGCCGGCACGAAGTCCGTCACGAGATTGGTTAGCGCAGTACGCGTCGCTGCAGCGTAGTTCGTCTCTATCTCCGTCCAACGCGGCACATCGAGCGTTCGTCGCAGCGTGCTCACGCCCTCTTTGTCGCTCATCCAGAAGATGATGGGCACTTGCTTCGGGTCCTCGCGCTTCGCCATCGGCAGGAGCTGGCGCACCCACCCGACGGCGCTGCCGGCCGCTTCCTTGGTGGCGCCGGCGCCAATGACCGTAACGAGGCCGTTCCCGAGGTTGCAGGACACAGCGACAGTGCCGTGGTCCGCCAGCTCGGTCAGGACAACCCCTTGTTCGCAGCCGCCGGACCACTCGCTCGCCTCGCTCATCAACTCTTCTGGAAGCCCGACAAGATCGCACGGCCAGCCCATCTGGCACCAGGATCTCAGACCGTGCTCCTTGACCAGTTCCCAGAGCCGGATGTGACAAATGGATGCGTTGTTGTAGCGGCCCGCGATGTTGACCTGGTACTCGATCATGCCGTCCTCCTTGCGCGAGAGGTCTCGCCGAGGCGTCCATGCCTATGGGTCTTATGTTGGGCGACGCTAGACTACACCCGTCCGTGTCCTTTTGCAAGACCGCCGCATGATCTTTTGGAGCCTTACCTTGACGTTGAGGTAAGCATTCGCTACCATTTCCCCAATATGGCCGCTAAGGCTGCCACACCTCCTGTCGCCGTCTCCGATGACGAGCCGCACCTGCAGATCGGCGAGGTCGCGGAACGTACCAGCGTGACGCAACGCACGCTCCGTTTCTACGAAGAGAAGGGCTTGCTGAAGCCACCGACACGCATGGACGGCGGGTTTCGCCTGTATTCGGAGGCCGACATCCAGCGCGTCGAGCGGATCAAGCGCCTGCAGCAGCTCCTGGGCTTCAGCCTGGCCGAGATCAAGGAGATGGTGGAGGCCGAGGAAGTGAAGCTCCAGCTCCGGGCGGAGTACCGGCCCGAGGCGGCGCTCTCGCAGAAGCGCACGCAGCTCCTGAAGGCGATCGAGGTGACGGAGCGACAGCACGCGGTCATCTGCCAGAAGATCGCCGCGCTAACGGAGATGCAGTCGAAGCTGGACGAGCGGCTCGCCACGTTCCGCAGCTGGCGCGAGCATCTGGACGACCACGAAGTCGATGTGAAGCCAAAGGTGAAGGCGAAAGTCTAGCAGCCGGTTCTCATCCAAGCACCAAACGCCCTCGAACGGAGGGCGCTCTTCTTTGCCTCCAGTCCGCTTGCGTCGGTAGCGGGCTGGTGCTTCACTAGCGCAGCGATGCCGCGCGCGATCGATACCTGGGTCAACGTCAACATGGGATCTCGGGACCGTCCCGAATACCTCGTGCGCGTCTCCGAGGACTACTTCAAGCGCGGCGATGCCATGTTCCAGGACCTCTCGGTCAGCGAGCTGATCGACGCGATGGACGCGGCCGGCGTCGAGAAGGCGATCTTATCGACGACGGCGGAGCAGCCATCGGAGCACGTGCTGTCGTTTCCCAAGGCGCACCCCGATCGCTTCGCGCTGTCGGCGCAGCTCGACCCGCGTCGCGGGATGAAGGCGCAGCGTGCGCTCGAATCGATCGTGCGCGACCAGCCCGTCGCGCTGGCGCGTATCATGCCGTTTCTGATCAACCTGCCGCCGAACGACAAGGTCTACTACCCGGTGTATGCCAAGTGCATCGAGCTGGACCTACCGATCTCGATCAACACCGGCCTCCCCGGCCCGCCGATGCCCGGCGCCTGCCAGGACCCGATCTACCTCGACGAGGTCTGTCTCTTCTTTCCGGAGCTGAAGCTCGTGATGGCGCATGGCGCCGACCCGTGGTGGGCCGTCGCGATCCGGCTGATGCTGAAGTACCGCAACTTGTACATGCAGACGTCCGCCTACGCGCCGAAGTACTTTCCGCCGGAGCTGATCCACTTCATGAACACGCGCGGGCAGGACAAGGTGATGTTCGCCTCGGACCATCCTGTCCTGCCGTTCCAGCGCTGCATCAAGGAAGCGCAGGCCCTGGACTTCCGCCCAGGCGTGCTCGATAAGTTCCTGTATGGAAACGCCGAGAGGTTGTTCTTCACGACTCAGAGCTCCGACTGAGCAGCCGTTCGGCTTCTGCGACGAAGGCCGCGGCGCTGCGAACGAGCTGCTCTGCAAGCTCTGCTGAGATGTCCTCTTTGTACGAGTAGTCGGCAATATTGCGGGCGGCGAAACCTTCCCTCAGACGTTTCCCTAAGAAGCGAGGAAACTTTCCGCCATTTATTCCTCTCTCATCGAACGCGCCAATTACGCCACGATGCTTGGAAAATGCGAGCCCTTCGCTCAGAAGCAACGCTGTCGCAGCATGGAACACTGCGTAGTAAGCCCGGTTGGCGCACCAGCGATACCGTATGTGCTTGAAACCAAACTCAGCGTCGGCCAACGCTTCCTTTGCGTATGCGATGACGATCTGAACGTCTTCGCTCAGTGACTCGTGGTAGTCGGTGCGCTCATCGCTGATTCGCTTGTCGCCGATGGGCCAGAGCTCGACCCCTTCGCGCCGGACGTTTATGAAGAGCGGAAGCATACGATGCCGATATTCATTTTCGGTGGCAATAATTGGACCGAGGAGCGGATAGCAGTACTTATCCTCGATGTCTCGCCGCAGATCAGAAGCGATCTCCTGCTCGGCTCGGTGGTCGAACTCGCCATGAAGGACGACGAGCAGATCGACGTCTGACTCCTGGTCGGCGTCGCCACGCGCGCGGGAGCCATACAGGACGACGGTTACGAGCCGCTCGGCGTAGTGATCGCGCAAGCGCTCGACATATTCGCTTGTCGCCCGTTGCCACACCGCCGGGCCTGCGATGGCGGGATGGATAGCCTGTGTCTTCGTCACGGTCCCTATTCTACCCGCAGACCGCGCCTTCGCTGGCGGAGGAGACGAGGCGGGCGTACTTGGCGAGGGCGCCGCGCTCGTAGTGCGGCGGGGGCGGCGTCCATGCCGCGAGGCGGCGCGTGATCTCATCGTCCGGCACGTGCAACTCGAGGCGCTTGTTCTGCGCGTCGATGGTGATCTCGTCGCCGTCCTGCACGATCGCGATCGGGCCGCCGACCTGCGCTTCTGGGGCGACGTGGCCGACCATCAGTCCGCGCGTGGCGCCGGAGAAGCGGCCGTCGGTGACCATGGCGACCTGATCGCCGAGCCCCTGGCCGACGAGCGCTGCGGTCGTCGCGAGCATCTCGCGCATGCCGGGGCCGCCCTTGGGCCCTTCGTAGCGGATGACGCACACGTCACCGGCGCGGACCTCGCGCCGCTCGACCGCGGCGAAGCAGGCCTCTTCTCCGTCGAAGACGCGCGCGGGGCCGCGATGCTGGAGGTGCTCGACCGCGGTCACCTTCGCGACGGAGCCCTCGGGCGCCAGGTTGCCGCGCAGCACGACGATCGTGCTGCCGCCGGCGAGCGGCTTGTCGATCGGGTGGACGACTTCGCCGTCCGGAGAGACGTTGATTGACGCGAGGTTCTCCGCCATCGACTTGCCGGTGACCGTGAGCGCATCGCCGTTGAGATAGCCGCCCTTGAGCAGCTCTTTCAGGACGACCGGCACGCCGCCGGCGCGATACAGGTCGGCCATGACGTAGCGGCCGCCGGGCTTGAGATCGGCGATGTGCGGCGTGCGTTCGCAGACGCGCGCGAGGTCGTCGAGCGTGAGCGGCACCTCCGCCTCGCGCGCGATGGCGAGCAGATGCAGCACGGCGTTCGTCGAGCCGCCGACGGCAACCGCGACCGCCATGCCGTTCTCGATCGCCTCACGCGTCAGGATGTCGCGCGGGCGGATGTTGCGCTGCAGCAGATCGAGCACGGCCTCGCCGACGCGACGGCAGACATCGGTTCGCGCAGGGTCGATAGCGGGCACGGCGGCGCTGCCGGGCAGCGCGATGCCGAGCGCCTCGCTGACGCAGGCCATCGTGTTCGCGGTGAACATGCCGCCGCAGGAGCCGGCGCCCGGACACGCGACGTGCTCCAGCTCGCGCAGGTCGGCGTCGCTCATGTTGCCGGCGCTGTGCGCGCCCACGCCTTCGAAGACGTCCTGCACGGTGACATCGTGGCCGTGGTAGTGGCCGGGCATGATGCTGCCGCCGTAGAGAAACACGCCGGGCAGGTTGACGCGCGCGAGCGCCATGATCATGCCGGGCAGGCTCTTGTCGCAGCCGGCGATGGCGGCCAGGCCGTCGTACGCGTGGGCGAGCATCATCACCTCGACGGAGTCGGCGATGATCTCGCGCGAGACGAGGGAGGCCTTCATCCCTTCGTGGCCCATGGCCATGCCGTCGCCGACGGCGATCGTCGCGAACTCGCGCGGGGTGCCGCCCGCCGCCGCGACGCCCGCCTTCACGTGCTGCGCGAGGCCGCCGAGGTGGATGTTGCAGGGCATCGCCTCGTTGCCGGCGTGGCCGACGGCCACGATGGGGCGCGTGAGATCGGCGTCGGTGAGGCCCATCGCGTAGAAGTACGATCGGTTGGGCGCGCGCTCGGCGCCTTCGGTCACCTGCCAGCTGCGCGGCTTGGTGGTGTGCGTCCGGATCTCGGTGGTCATGGGGAGCCCTCCTCTTGATTGTTTGATTGTAATTGCATTCTTGAAAAAATGTCGAATCTGGAGACAGCGCATATTGGCGCCAACATTTGATTGATTGCCCCCAAGAGCACCGCGCTCCGGCATGCAGAGCGCGGAATTGGGCGTGGTACGAGCCATAGGGAGACGGTAGAGCCGCGGCAGGAGAGCGCCAAGCGGGTTGTGGCACGAGAGCCACGGATAACACAGATGGCACTGATCGCTTGACGGATCTGGCACCCTCCCGCAAGCTCAGGCGAGCGGATGAGTAACAGGGACCGGGCGGCTCGCGAGCCGCCCCACACGGGGCCGCCCTACTATACTAGGGACGCTATGGAGCCACGCATTCAGTACGCCAAGACCAGCGACGGCGTGAGCATCGCCTTCTGGACGGTGGGTGAGGGGCCGCCTCTTGTAATGATGCCGCCAGCGCCCTATTTCGGCGCACTGGTCGGTTGGCGGAATCTCCGGACGCGTCACTACTTTGAGCTCCTGGCGGCGGAAAGGATGACCATCCGGTTTGACCATAGAGGCTTCGGAGATTCGGACCGTAGTGTCACAGACTGTTCCCTCGAGGCCCGGATGCTGGACCTAGAAGGGGTGGTCGACTCCCTCAGTCTGCCCCGGTTCGGACTGCTCCCGATAAACCAGTCCGGGCCTGTGGCGATCGCCTTTGCCGCACGTCATCCAGAGCGCGTGTCGCACCTCGCTCTTCTTGACGCGTCCGCTCGAGGCGAGGACTTCTTCCGATCGGAGCAGGACCGCGCGCTCTGGCAGCTTGCGGCCAGCGACTGGCACCTCTACACGGAGCTGGAAGCGTTCATGTTCTTGGGTTGGTCGGCAGGGGAGGACGGGGGTCGTTATGCAGCCGCGCTTCGGGAGAGCGCTACGTTCGAAGCCGCTCGCGCGACTCGGGAGGCGACCGCCGGCTTCGACGTCACCGACCTTCTTGCGCAGGTGCGGTCGCAAACGCTTGTGGTCCACCACCGAGCAAGCCGGCGGGTGAGTGTTGACGCGGCGAGACGTATCGCGGCCGGCATCGTGAACGCCCGGCTCGTTGTGTTGGAAGGAGGGGGAGTTGGGGAGAACCCGGAAGAAACGGCGAAGACGGTGCTGGCATTCCTCAGCGAGGGCAGCGCGGCGTCTGCTCCGGCAAAGGATCTGCAGGCGGCTTCGGTAGTCACGATCCTGTTCACCGATCTGACATCCTCTACCCCGCTAACGCAGCGGCTGGGCGATGCGAAGGCGCAGGAGCTGGTGCGCGCGCACAACTCGATCGTGCGCGAGGCGCTGGCCGCGCAGGGCGGTACGGAGATTAAGCACACCGGCGACGGCATCATGGCGAGCTTCCCGACAGCATCCGGCGCGCTCGAGTGCGCGGTGGCGATTCAGCGTGGCGTTGCGCTTCAGGGTGAGAGCGATCTCGCCGTGCACATCGGGGTGAACGCAGGCGAGCCGGTGGCGGAGGAGCGCGACCTGTTCGGCACGAGCGTGCAGCTCGCGCGTCGGATCTGCGACCACGCGACGGCGGGGCAGATCCTGGTGTCGAACGTCGTGCGAGAGCTGGCTGCGGGGAAGGGCTTCTTGTTTTCGGATATCGGCGAGGTGGTGCCGAAGGGCTTCGAGGAGCCGGTGCGGCTGTACGAAGTCAGGTGGCGAGAGGACACATAATGGAACAACAGATCCGCTTCTGCAAGACCTCGGACGGCGTGCGTATTGCTTACGCAACAGTCGGATCTGATCCGGCGCTCGTGATCGCCCCTGGGTTGTTCAGCCATCTCCAGGCGAGCTGGGAAAACGAGCAGTTGCGCCGCGTATGGGAGACCTACGCGCGGGACTTCACGGTCATACGCTACGACAAGAGAGGTACCGGCCTCTCCGACCGCAGCGAAGACGACTATTCGCTGGACGCACGGCTGCGCGACCTTGAGGCCGTCGTGGAAGACCTGCACCTAGTCAACTTCTACCTGCGCGGCCAATCCGAAGGTGGTCCCGTTGCCATCGCCTATGCAGCCAGGCATCCCGAGCGGGTGCTCAAACTTGTCCTGTCCGGCACATTCGCATCAGGCCCACAGCTCGCGGAACTGCGGAGGGACGTGGGCGAGGCGCTGACCGCACTGATCAAGGCGGAGTGGAACCTTGGGTCGCGGGCTATCTCGGACCTGCTGGGGACGGAGCCGCCTCAGGGCTTCCCGACAGGCATGAGGGAGCGAGCAACCAGCGCAGAATATTTCGACGCGATGATCCGCGCTATGGCAGAGATTGACGTTACCGATTTGCTGCCGGCAATCATCGCGCCGACGCTGATCGTCCACGGGCGCGACGACAAGGCGATCCCGTTCGAGCTTGGCCGGGCGCTGGCAGCGGCCATCCCGAACGCGCGCCTCTATCCATTCGAGGGCGGTCACAATCCGAGCGACGCGAAAGGGATCGCTGAACTTATCCAAACGATTCGCAGCTTTATGCTCGATCTTCCGTCGGATGCCGCGGTACAAACGCCCGACGCGAGTGCGCTGCGGACGGTTCTCTTCACGGACCTCACCTCCTCCACCGCGCTCACACAACGCCTCGGCGACGCGAAGGCGCAGGAGCTGGTGCGCGCGCACAACACCATCGTGCGGGAGGCGCTGGCGGCGCAGGGCGGGACGGAGATCAAGCACACGGGCGACGGCATCATGGCGAGCTTCCCGACAGCATCCGGCGCGCTCGAGTGCGCGGTGGCGATTCAGCGTGACGTTGCGCTTCAGGGTGAGAGCGATCTCGCCGTGCACATCGGGTTGAACGCGGGGGAGCCGGTGGCGGAGGAGCGCGACCTGTTCGGGACGAGCGTGCAGCTCGCGCGCCGCATCTGCGACCACGCGCAGGCGGGGCAGATCCTGGCGTCGAACGTCGTGCGAGAGCTGGCGGCGGGCAAGGGTTTCTTGTTCTCGGACATGGGCGAGGTGGTGCCGAAGGGCTTCGAGGAGCCGGTGCGGCTGTACGAAGTCCGCTGGCGGGACTAGGTTGCGCTTGTTTCCGACCGGCGCTGGGCGCGCATAAGAATCAGCGCGACGCTGACCGCGGCCGTGACGAAGAGCAGCACTTCGATGACGCGCACGTTGCGGTCGGTGGCGTCGAGGCTGACGCCGAAGACGCCGAGCAGGTAGCCGCCGATCATGTAGGCGAGCACCCAGAGCGTCGAGCCGGCGTAGTCGAGCAGCATCCAGCGCGGCAACGGCATGCGAATGAAGCCGGAGGCGGCCGGGCCGATCAGCCGCGAGTAGCCGGCGAAGTGATAGAGCAGCACCAGCCACACGCTCTGCTCCAGCAACGGCTCGCGCATGCGCTCCGACCACTGGACGATGCGCGAGTTCGGGCCGAGCCGCCGCGAACCGAACCGGCCGATGCCGTAGCTGATCGTGTCGCCAATCCAGGCGCCGGCGACCGCGAGCGGGATCGCCGGCCAGATGCTGATCAGCCCGTCGTGCGCGCTGATGCCGGCGAGCAGCAGAATGATCGTGCCGGGGATGATCGCACCGAGAAAGATCGTGTTCTCGAGTAGAGGCGCGAGAAACACGGTGAGATAGCCGTACGACTTGAAGAGGTGCTTGGCGATCTTGAGCGCGTGCTCGGTGAGCCAGTTGAAGCTATCGAAGAAGTTGTGGAGCGGCTTGAACGGCAGGAGTCGCGCTAGGATCATCGCCGCCGCGAACACGACGAACCACGCGACCAGCCACCTCGCGTTGATGAACGATTCTTCCCGGGCAGGTGGGTCCTGCTGTTCGCCCTCGGAGGGAGGCATGGCGTCGCGACTAGGTGCTGGGCGCCTCGGCCCACGAGCGGCGCACGTGCCGGTAGATGTACAGCGCTATGAGTACCACGATGACGATCGCGATCGGTATTTCCGCCGGGCGCGTGTAGCGCGTGATGTGCTCCCAGTTCGACCCCAGGCCGTAGCCGGCGGC
>JBGQHA010000069.1:0-9427 GCA_041497735.1 Dehalococcoidia bacterium
AGCTGCTGGGCGTGCCCGTGCTGCACCCGTGGTCGAAAAGGCCGTGGCTCTGGCGCGGCGTCGGCATCGTGTACGACACCGTCGGCTCGCCGGCGAGCGTCGAGCTGTCGCTCCGCGTCGCGAGCCCGCGATCGCAGATCGTCGTGAGCGGCGTCGAGGCGCCGCGCCGGTTCGAGTGGACGCCGCTCTACATGAAGGAGCTCGACATCGTCGGCTCGAACGCGTTCGGCGTGGAGACATTCGAGGGGCGCCGCATGCACTCGATGCAGGTCTACTTCGAGCTCGTCGCGCGCGGCCTGGACGTCACGCCGCTGATCACCCATCGATTCCCGCTGGCCGCCTACCGCAAGGCCTTCCTCGCGCTGCGCGACAAAGGCAAGTCCGGCGCGGTGAAAGCGCTGTTTACGTTTGGGGATAGTCGGTAATCGATAAATGGACTATCCATTTGCCTTATTAGATCAAATTTGCTATAATGGGTAAAGCTCAGCTTGGGCGGGGCTAGAAAGGCGAACTGCGGATGGACGAGAAACACAAGCCCGGGGAAATCGCCAGAGACTCTGGCCAATACCCGATCAGGGGACCGCGGGGAGGGGACACCGGCAAAGAGCGAACCGTCACAAGGGGCGAGCCGTTCCCACCAACCCCCGAGCCCGGACAGACCTACGGAACGCCGGACAAGACCAAGCACTAGTTGAAGCGCGGTCGGCGCAGAACGTTTACAACTCCAGGCTGAGTCACATATCTGCCCCACCCCCGCCTGGAGAGGACGCAGACTGCGCCGACAGCATTAGTTTTCCGCGGACACTCTACATACAGCGCCTCGGGGGCGGCGACACCAACGCAGAGCCTTCCGCCGGGTTAGCTCCATCGGATACAGAAGGTCAGCTCGTCGTCATCCGAACTATCTTCATAGAAGACGGATGCGCCATCCCTAAAGCACTCACCTGCCACCTTGAGGATCGTCTCACGCTCGCCTTTGGTCGGTTTGTTATCGTCTAAATCGAGATAGTAACTTACGAGATCGATCCACGAGCGGTAAGTCAGTGCGATCGCACCTCGCGCCTGGCCATGAGCCCAATCCACCACTCCGCGAGTTCCGCACATGAACGCCAACGCCCTCCAAAGATATGGCGTGAACAGAAAGAAGTCGTCCAAGGGATTCCCTTCTCGGTCTGCCTTCTTGAACAGCCGATTCATTCGACGCGTATTTCTCATCCCGGTGATAGCTCCCAAGATTCCTGTCGTGACCAGTCCCGCACGAACCGACTCTGCGGATTCCAATCCGACGGCGCGAAGCTGATCGCCTGCTAGACAAGCGACGTCCAAGTCTGCTGGCCCATAATCGGGAACGTTTTCTCCTTCTTCCACAACCATGAGCGCTATTCTAGCATCACGCGACGTCCTAATGATCTCCGGCACTTCCAACTTCAGTCTCCGCGATACTCATCCCTATGACCCTCCTCGCCCCCTATCGCGTGCTCGACCTCTCGCTGGAGCGCCGGCTGCGGGGAACACACCCCGCGGGTTGAAACCCGCGGCTTCATGAGATGAGAGGCTCCGGGATTCATCCCGCAGAGAACAACTCCTACCCGCTCGACGCGCCCGCGTCGCGCATATACTCACCCAACGACCGCCGCTGCGCGCCCGACTCGTCGAAGTTCGACGGCTCCAGCCACGCTTCCAACGCCGCGCGGATCGCCGGCCACTCGCTGTCGGTGATCGAGAACCACGCATTGTCGCGGTTGCGGTTCTTCATTACGACCGCCTGCCGGAACGTTCCCTCGTAGCGGAAGCCCAGCCGTTCCGCCGCGCGCCGCGAGGGCGCGTTATGGCTGTCGCACTTCCACTCGTAGCGCCGGTATCCCAGCTCGTCTAACGCCCGCCGCATCATCAGGTACATCGCCTCCGTCGCCGCGGGCGTGCGTTGCAGCGCCGCGGCGTACCGCAAGTGCCCTACCTCGACGACGCCCATGGCGGGCTGGATATCCAGGTAGCTCGCGACGCCGACGGGATGCTCCGACGGCAGCTCGATGATCGCGAAGAAGATTACGTCCTCGCGCGACTCGTTCGCGCGCACCCACTTCGCGTAGCTCTCTGCCGAAGAGAACGACCCGTAGGGCAAGTACATCCAGTGCCGCCCGTCCGGGTCCGCGGAGTACGCCTCGTGCAGCGCTGCCGCGTGCCGACTCGCTTGCAGCGGCTCCAGCCGACAGCGCCGCCCGGCCATCGGCGTGCGCTCCGGTCGCGGCCGCGCCGTCCAGCCCAACACCGGCGGCCCAATCGGCTGCCCGTATTGGTTCACCCGAGGTGCCATTGGTGGATCTTCCATCATTGCCTCGGCGTCATTCTATCTCCGCGAGTCAAAAGTCCCGCGGCTTCGTGAGATGAGGAGCTGCGGGATTCATCCCGCAGAGCCCCTCCCTCCCATCCGTTTATCCGCTCCCCATCCGTTGACAGCCGACACACCGAGTTCTTGTACACTCCTCCCATGACCCGCATCGCCATCGCCGTGTGGGAACAGCGCCTCGAGGCGGCCTACCGCGCCGACCCCTTCCACGCGTTCCGCAAGAACATCGAGAGCGTCCTGCCCGAGGAATGGGACCTCGATCCGTCGAAGGCGAGCGTGCAGAAAGACGGCGGCCTTGGCCCAGACGAGCTTTCCATCTGCGACCAGGCCCTGCACGCCGGGGGCGCCAAGTTCATGTACGCCAACCGCATCTTCGGCAAGGCCGACATCGACTGGCCGGACATCCAGCCGCCCGCTTCGCGTGATATGCCGGCCGTGCTCGCCTGGCTCGATGAAGGTCATCGCGCCCTCGCCGAAGGTCTCGCCTCGCTCCAGGACGACACCGTGCTTCTTGGGGAGCGGCCCGCGCCCTGGCGACTGCCCGTGCGCATCGAGGCGCTCCTTGGCATCGTGATCAACCACGACCTCTACCACTCCGGCGAGATCAACCGCCAGCGCGCCCTCATCCGCTACTCCGGCTGGCAGTAACGCCTCCCATCATCGATCCGTCCTTCGACAGGCTCAGGATGGCGTAAGCCCAGGCAACAGTGCGGGCTGCGCCGCGTACGCCATGGTGAGCCTGTCGAACCACCTGAGATGAGAAGCTGCGGGATTCATCCTGCAGAGTAATGTCCGCTATACTCCCTTCCCGATGACTCTCCTCGCGCCCTACCGCGTGCTCGACCTCTCGACGGAGCGCGGGCTGCTCTGCGGCCAGATCTTCGGCGACCTGGGCGCCGACGTGATCAAGATCGAGCCGCCGGGCGGTTCGCCCGCGCGCCGCATCGGCCCGTTCGCCGGCGATCGTGCGGACGATCCCGACGCGTCGCTCTACTGGTGGGCGTACAACCGCAACAAGCGCGGCATCACACTCGATGTCGCGTCGGCGGAGGGTCGCGCGCTGCTGCTGCGCCTCGTCGAGCGCGCCGACTTCGTCATCGAGTCGGACAACCCCGGCGCGATGGCCGCCCTCGGTCTCGGCTACGACGACCTCGCCGCGGTCAACCCGGGGCTGATCTACGTCTCGATCACGCCCTTCGGTCAGGACGGCCCGAAGGCGTCGTACGCCGACAGCGACCTCGTCATCCTCGCCGCGAGCGGCTTCATCGCGCTCACCGGCGACGACGACCGGCCGCCCGTGCGCGTCACCGTGCCGCAGGCCTACCTCCACGCCAGCGCCGACGGCGCGGCCGGCGCGCTCATCGCGCTGTGGGAGCGGCACCGCTCGGGCCGCGGCCAGCAGATCGACGTCTCCGCGCAGCAATCGATGAACCTTGCGACGTTCTGCTCGTCGCTCGTGGCGGCGCTGGGCATGTCGGAGAACCGGCGGCTGTCGGGTGGCTACAAGTACGGCGACTACCTGCTGCGCCAGGTCTTCGCCTGCAAGGACGGTCACGTCGCTATCACGTTCCTCTTCGGCAACGCGATGGGCCCCTTCACGCGCCGGCTGATGGAGTGGGTGCACGACGAAGGCTTCTGCGACGACGCGACGCGCGACATCGACTGGATCGGCTACGGCGAGCTGCTCATGCACAGCAAGGTGCCGCACGACGACTTCGAGGGGCTGAAAGCGACGCTGGAGTCGTTCACGCGCACGAAGACGAAGGACGAGCTGCTGCACGCTGCGCTCACGAAACGGCTCCTCGTCGCGCCGGTGGCGACGATCGATGAGGTCGTCGCGAACGATCAACTCGCCGCGCGCGACTACTGGCGCGAGATCGACGGCGTGCGCTACCCGGGGCCGTTCGTGAAGTTCGCGCCCCAGCCGATTGAGTACGCCCGGCCCGCGCCGCGGGTCGGCGAACACAACCGCGAGGTGTACGTAGACGAGCTTGGTCTGAGCGACGCGCAGTTCGCCGAGCTGCAGGCGAAAGGCATCGTGTGATGAGGAACCACGCTGCCGCGTGCCCATGGTGGAAGGTCTCGGCCCTCCGGGAGCGCCAGATTTCCTTCGCTTCGCTCGAGGACAAGCCTCGCTGCGCTCGGAATGACATGGGAAGGCTCGGCTCAGGATAACAGTGTGGTGTCATGCTGAGCGAAGCGAAGCATCTGGTGGCCCCGCAGGGACGAGTCTCAGCATCCGTCATCCTGAGCTTGTCGAAGGACGCCGTCGCCCGTCCACCAACGCCGCGATGCTTCGACGGGCTCAGCATGACGTATCGCTACGCTTCCGGGCGGGTAAGGCGGACCGATGACCGACCTGCCGCTCTCCGGCGTCAAGGTGCTCGACTTCACGTGGGTCGTCGCGGCGCCGGGCGCGTCGCGCGTCATGGCCGACTACGGCGCGACCGTCATCCGCGTCGAGACGACGAAGCGCATCGATACGGCGCGCACGTTCGGGCCGTTCCATACGGGCGAGCCCGGGCCCGAGCACTCGGTCCTGTTCCAGAGCATGAACGCCGGTAAGCTCGGCGTCACGCTCGACCTGTCGAAGCCGGAGGCGCGCGCCGTCGCGCTCGATCTCGTGCGCTGGGCGGACATCGTGATGGAAGCGTTCTCGCCGGGCACCGTCGCGTCGTTCGGGCTGGACTACGAGTCGCTGCGGAAGGTGAAGCCCGACCTGATCATGCTGAGCACGTGCATCTTCGGCCAGAGCGGACCGCTCTCGGGCTTCGCCGGCTACGGCAGCCTCGCCGCCGCGATCTCCGGCTTCTACTTCATGACCGGCTGGCCGGACCGCCCGCCCGCGGGGCCGTACAATGCCTATACCGATACCGTCGTGCCGCGCTTCGTGCTGATCTCGCTGCTCGCCGCGCTCGATCACCGCCGCCGCACCGGCGAGGGCGTGTACATCGACCAGTCGCACATCGAGACGGCGCTGCACTTTCTCGCGCCGGCCGTGCTCGACTACACCGTGAACGGCCGCGGGCCGGTGCGCATGGGCAACCGCCACCCGCAGATCGCGCCGCACGGCGTCTATCCGGCCGCGGGCGACGACCGCTGGGTGGCAATCGTATGCGAGACGGACGAACAGTGGCGCGCCCTCTGCGATGTGATCGGCCGCCCGGAGCTGGCGGACGACGATCGCTTCGCGACGAACGCGGCGCGGCTTGCTCATCAGGACGAGCTCGACGCGATCATCTCGGCATGGACGGCGCAGCGCGACCCGCGCGACAGCGAGGGCCTGCTGCAGCTGCGCGGCGTGCCGGCCAGCGCCGTCGAGCGCGGGACTGACCTCTGGGCCGACCTGCAGCTGCACCATCGCGGCCACTTCGTGCGCGCGCCGCACGCCACGCTGGGCGACATCCTCGTCGAGGGAACGCGGTTCAAGCTCTCGCGCACGCCGCCCCGCGTCGCGCGCGCCGGCCCGACGATGGGCCAGGACAACCAGTACGTATTGGCAGAGCTACTCGGCTACAGCGAGGAGCGCATCGTGGAGCTGGTGGCGGCAGGGGCGCTGGAGTAGGACGCAGCCTGTCATTCGAACGAAGTGAGGAATCTGATCCTTTGAGAAGAAACGTCAGTCGTCGAGGGGCCAGACCCTTCGCTTCGCTCAGGGTGACAATCGGTCAGCCCGAGTAGAACTCCACGCCGCCCTGCGCGACGAGGCGGTTGAAGTCTTCTTCCGAGTACCCTAGTAGCATCTCGCGCAGGACGTACTCGTTGTGCTCCGCGAGGAGCGGCGCGCGACGCTGTATCGTCGCGGGCGTCTCCGACAGCCGCGCGCCGAACAGCTCGGCCGGAAAGTCGCCCCACACCGGGTGCTGCATCGGGATGTAGTGACCGCGGTGGTGGAGCTGCGGGTCATCGAGCAGCTGCTGCTGATCGAGGACCGCGCCGGCCGGCACGCCGACAGCCTGCAGGCGCTCCATCAGCTCGCGCGCATCGTGCTTCGCCGTCTCCTTCGCGATCGCGGCGTCGAGGGCTGCGTCGTTCGCGCAGCGCGCGTCGTGCGTGGCGAAGCGCTCGTCCGCGAGCCAGTCGTCGCGGCCCAGGACGCCGCAGAGCGCCTGCCACTCGTCATCTTCGAACACCGAGATGGCGATCCAGCGATCGTCTCCCCGCGCGGGATACGTGCCGTGCGGCGCGGTCACCGGCGTGTCGCCGGCGAGCAAGCGAGCGCCCGCTCGCAACGCCAGCCTGCCGTTCGCGACGAAGTCCGGCGCGGCCGTGCCGGTGAAGCTGATCGTCGCCTCCATCTGCGCGAGATCGAGGTGCTGGCCCTCTCCTGTGCGATCGCGGTGGTCGAGCGCGGCGACCGTCGCGAACGCGGCCTGCATCGGTACGAGGTAGTCGGGGTACGCGATCGTGAAGCCGGCCGGCGGCCCGTCCGGCCAGCCGATGAGACTCGCCATGCCGGACATGCCTTGCACCTGCAGCCCATAGCCGCGCATCGGCGACAGCGGCCCGGTCTGGCCCTGCAGCGTCAGGCTGAGCATGATGACGCCCGGCTTGTGCGCCCGCAGGCTCTCGTAGCCGAGGCCCCAGTCAGCCATCGTGCCCGGCGTGAAGCCTTCGATGACGACGTCCGCCCAGTCGACGAGCTTCCAGACGATCTCCTTGCCGGCGTCGGTGTTGAGATCAAGGCACACGTTGTACTTGCCGAGGTTCATCGCGCCGTACCAGCCGCTGTTGTTAACGCCAGGTTGGCCCTTGTGCAGCGGCGGCGACACCCGCGCGACGTCGATGCGCACGGCCGACTCGACGCGGACGACCGTCGCGCCGAAGTAGGCGAAGAGCACGCCGCACAACGGCCCCGCAGCCACCCAGCTCATGTCGAGAACGTTGACATCACCTAGCGCGCCGTTGTTCTCGGTCACGAGATCACCCCCGCCGATCGCAACGACTGCATCTCGTCGTTCGACAGCCCGATGGCGCCGAACACCTCGTCGTTGTGCTGGCCGAGCGTGGGCGCGGGCCCGCGAACGCGCCACGGCGTCGCCGAGAGCTTGATCGGCGCGCCGGGATACGTGACAGTGTCGCCGAGATCCGGATGCTCGATCTTCTGCCAGTAGCCTCGCGCCTCGAGCTGTTTGCTGTCGAGGTTGTCCGGCACGGTGAGCACCGGGAAGATCATCAGTCCATGCTCGCCGGCGAGTTTCATGATCTCGTCGCGTGTATAGCGGGCAAGCCATGCCGAGAATAGGTCCTCGGCCGCATCGGCGTCCGCTTGCTCGCAGCGCCACTGACCGGGCAGCGCAGCGAAGCGCGTCGCGGACCGCCACTTCGGGTCTTCGGCGAGAAAGCCCGCCACGCCGTCGCGCTGCATGAGATCGAGCAGCTGCGGGAAATGCGGCCCGAAGAGCGTGCTGACGGCGACGTAGCCTTCCTTGCACGGATAGATCGTGCGCGAGATGAGATGGCCCAGGTTGATGCCCGGACCGCTGCGCGTGATATTCATGCCCTCCATCCACCAGTAGCCGGTGGTGCCGCCCGGCCCCGCCAGGACGAACGTGATCGCCTCCTGCATCGATACGTCGGCGAACTGGCCGTGGCCCGTTCTGCGCGCGTGCCGGAGCGCGACCATGCCACTCAGCGCCGCGGCCATCGACGCATGGTAGTAGCCCTGCGGCGCGCGAGGCACGGCCGGCGGCTTGTCGAGCTCGCCCCAGAGGTAGAGCAGCCCGCCCAGCGCCTGGCCCACCATGTCCGACCACTTGTAATCGCGATACGGGCCGTCCTGCCCAAAGCCCGCGAGCGAGACCCAGACGAGCTTCGCATGCTCGCGCCGCAGCGCCTCCTGATCGATGTCGAGACCTCGCAGGTAGCCAGGCCGGTACGACTCGAGCACGAGGTTGCTGCGCGCGATGAGCTTGCGCAGCACGTCGCGCCCCGCCGGCTGCTCGATATCGAGCGTGACGCCCTTCTTGCTGGCGTTCAGCACGAACCAGAGCAGGCTGCGATTCGTGCCCGGCTCGTCGTGGAAGAACGGCCCGATGCGGCGCACCGCATCGCCGGCAGGCGGCTCGACCTTGATCACCTCGGCGCCCATCTCGGCGAAGCAGCGCCCGGCGTACTGCCCGATCTCCGTCGTGAGATCGAGCACGCGATACGGCGCCAGCGCGGCGGGCGCGTCGTTCATGAAAGCACCGCCTCCGCGATGCGCGCGAGATGCGCCGGCGCATCGCCAAGGAGCAGCTCGTTGCTCTTGATGCGTTTGAAGTACAGGTGCGCGTCGTGCTCCCATGTGTAACCGACGCCGCCGTGCACATGGATCGCCTGCGTGCCGACAAACGTTCCCGCGCTCGCAGCCGTCATCTTCGCCAGCGCAACGGCGACCGCGCGGTCTTCCGCGCCGGCGTCGATCTTCACCGCGGCGTAGTAGACCGCAGCGCGCATCTGCTCGACAGCCGCGCCCATATCGGCGACTCGCGCCTTCACCGCCTGGTTCGCGCCGATCGGCCGGCCAAACTGCACGCGTTCCTTCGCGTACGCGACGGTGAGCTCCAGCAGCCGCTCGGCGGCGCCGAAGCTTTCCGCCGCGAGCGAGGCGCGCCACTCGTCGCGCAGCCGATCGATCTCGGCCGACGCCTCCTCGCCGAACAGCGACGCGTCCTCGTCCACTCGAACGCCGTCGAGCGTCATCTCATACTGGCGCGTCGTGCGATCGATCACGTCGATCTCATCCCAGCGAACGCCCTGTTCGCTCGTGCTCACGATGAACAGCCCTTGCCCGCCCGAGGGCATCGATGCGGCCACAAACGTCACGTCCGCCGAGGGCCCGTAGGGAACGAACGCACACGAGCCCGACAGACGCCAGGCGTTCCCGTCGCGCGCGGCCGCGATCGCGGCCGCCGTGGCGCGCTGCGGCGTGGCATCGAGCGCAAGCGTGACGCTGATCGACCCGTCCGCGATCTTCGGCAGCAGCGCGCCGCGGGTCGGACTGCCGACCGACCGCGCGACGGATCGCGCCGCGAGCAACGTCGTCGTGAGTGGTACCGGCGCTAGCGCGCGTCCAGCCTCGGCGATCACGAGCACCAC
>JBGQHA010000070.1:0-9405 GCA_041497735.1 Dehalococcoidia bacterium
CTACTACAGCACCGCCCGCCTCTGGGACGACGGCATCATCGATCCGCTGGACACGCGCGCCGTCCTGGCCCTGGGCATCAGCGCCTCCCTCAACGCTCCCATTACGGATACGCGGTTCGGCGTCTTCCGCATGTAGGCATGCCCGCGAGTCAGTTTCTCGAGATCGTCCGCCGCGACGCCGCCGCCCTCGCCAAGATGTTGCGAGCCGTGGCCGAGTGCCGGTGTCCAGTGTTGGCCAAGGTGCAGGGCAGCGCCTTCGGGGGTGGTGCCGGCCTGGTGGCGGCGGCCGACGTTGCGATCGCCGGCGAGTCCGCGCGCTTCGGCTTCACCGAGACACGGCTGGGCTTAGTGCCCGCCACCATTGCGCCTCACGTTGTCGAGAAGATTGGAGCGGGCTGGGCCCTTCGACTGTTCCTGACGGGCGAGCGCTTCGACGCGGCCCCTGCTCTGGCTTTCGGTCTGGTGTATCGCGTCGTGGCGGACGCCGAGCTCGATGCCGCCGTCGAGGACATGGTCACCACGCTCCTTGCCGGTGGGCCCCAGGCCCAGCGCGCGGCGGCGGCTCCATCGGAAGCGCAATGGACCTGGCTGCTGGGGCGAGACGGCTCATTGTGGCGATGAGCCACACGACGCGCGATGGCCGGCCCCGCATCCGCAAACGCTGCGAGTACCCGTTGACCGCGCCGGGCGTCGTCGACCTTATCGTGACGGACCTGGCGGTGATCGAGGTCACCCGGACGGCCTGTTGCTGACGGAAGTCGCTCCAGGCGTCCCGCCTGAGCTCGTGGACGCTCGGACCGAGCCGGCGCTCCAGCACGCAGCGAACCTCCGAGAAATGGCGCTATAACTCGGTGACAAGGCTACCCCATTCCGAGCCCTGAGATCTGACAGAACCCCACAAACCTGCCGAACGGCTCTTGCCGGGGCTCCCCTCGTGCACCGACGATGGAGTGCAGACTGAGCGGAGGAAGGCGTGGAGAGACCGGACGCCATCGTGATCGGCTCGGGCATCGGCGGCCTGACGGCAGCCGCCGCCCTGGGCAAGGCCGGCCTGCGGCCCCTGGTCCTGGAGCACCACTTCGCGCCGGGCGGCAACGCGCAGACGTTCCGGCGACGGAAGATGTTCGACTTCGACGTCGGCCTGCACTACATCGGCGGGTGTGAGCCGAGCGGCTTGTTCCCGGCGGTTCTCGACCAGCTGAGCATCGACGGCGTCGAGTTCCTTCCCATGGACCCCGAAGGCTTCGATACCATCCGCCTGCCCGACCTCACCTTCCGCGTCCCAGTCGGCTGGGACCGCTACGGCGAGCGCCTGCGCGCGGCGTTCCCGTCGGAACGGGCGGCCATCGACCGCTACCTGGAGTACGCGCGCTGGGTGCTGGGCGCCATGCGCGGGCAGGCGGGCGAGCCGCCGGCGCTGCGGCGCGTGCTGGACAAGTCGTGGCCGGAGCAGACGCTCGGCAGCGTCTTCGACGCGCTGGAGATGGGCGCGCCGCTGCGCCATGTGCTGGCCGCCGAGTGCGGCACCTACGGCGCGCCGCCGTCGAAGGCATCGCTGGGGATGCACCTGGCGGTGATCGATCACTACCTGCACTCCGGGGGCTATTTCATCCGCGGCGGCTCGCGAGCGCTCATCGACGGCTTTCTGCGGGCCATCGAGCGCGGCGGCGGAGAGGTCCGGCTCCGCTCGCGCGTGGAGCGGATCATCATGGAGGACGGGCGGGCCGTCGGCGTGCGCCTTGCCAAGGGCGGCGAGCTGCGCGCCCCGCTGGTTATCTCCAACGCCGACGCGAAGCGGACGCTGCAGGAGCTGGTCGGCGAAGATTACCTCAGCCCGGCGACAGTCCAGCGGCTCCGCGAGTACCGGATGGCGCTGCCGCTCTTCATCATCTATATGGCGATGCAGGTGCCGTCGGAGGAGTTGGGGCTGCCCAACAGTAACATCTACCTGATGCCCGGCTATACGCTGGAGGAGGACCACGAGACCTGCTACGCCGGTGGCATCCCGGAGCGGCCGTTCGTGCTTATCTCCATCGCGTCGCTGAAGGACCCGGAGTGTACCGCGATCGCGCCTCCCGGTTACACGAACCTGCAACTGATGACGATTGCACCGGCGCTGCTTACCTCGTGGGGCGCCGAACGCTCGCCGGCGCAGGGCGGACGCTACCGCCACACCATGGACTATGAGACGGCTAAGGCGCTCCTGCGCGAGCGGATGCTAGACGTGGTGGAGGAGATGATGCCGGGGTTCATCCGCAATGTCGTCTGGGAAGAGTGCGCCACGCCGCTCACCCAGGAGCGCTTCACCCTCTCGACCGGCGGCACCAGCTACGGGCTGGAGCACACGCCCGACCAGTACCTGGCGAAGCGCTTCTCGCATGAGACCGAAGTCCCGGGCCTGTACCTGTGCGGGGCGAACGGGATGTTCGGCCACGGCATCGCAGGGACGATGATGAGCGGCTTCGTCTGCGGCCAAGCGGCGGCCGCTGCGCTTGCGAGCAGGTCGAGCTAGTCCGAAGCGCGGCCGGCGGGTGAGGCAGGAGTACCAAGCTTGACCGAACTCAGAAGGGTCCGGCGTCTCTTCACGCGCTGGGCCGGCATCTACGATCTTCGCGTTCGCCTCTTCCTGCGCTGGCGCGCGGCTGCCCTGAAGGCCCTGCGGTCTCGCCCCGGGGACACCGTTTTGGACCTGGCCCACGGCACGGGCCTGAACGTTCCCTACATCCTCGAGCAGATCGGCCCTGGGGGAAGACTCATCGGCGTAGACTGCACGCGGGCGATGCTGAAGCAAGCCCAGCGGAAGGTTACCCGCCATCGGTGGGAGAGCGTGGCGCTGATGGAGGGAGATGCCGAACACCTGCCGCTGGCTGGCGCGTCTTGCGATGCGGTGCTCTGCTCCTACGGAATGGCGATCATCCCGGACTATCGCCGGGCGCTGGCGGAGGCGGTACGCGTGCTCAAGCCCGGGGGCCGGCTTGTGCTGCTGGAGCCGAAGCGGGGTTCCGCGCTATGGGCCAGGGCTGCGACCCCTCTGGTGGCCTTCGCCGGGCGCTTCGGGGGTGTCGACCTAGGCCGAAGGCCATGGGAGCAATTGCCCGCCCTGCTGGAGGATGTCTCCCGCACCGACTACTGCGGAGGGATCGTGTATGTTGCCAGCGGAACCAAAGCGAGAGCGCCTAGGTGACGTGATGGACCAGCGCGAGCGTCGGAGTCGTGCAGAGGCGAGCGGCCTCTCGCGCGGGGAGCTGCTGCGGCTCTACGAAACGATGGCGCTCATCCGCTCCTTCGAAGAGCGCTTCGTTGCGCTCGTCGGCCAGGGCAAGTTCGTCGGCACAGGGCACTTGTATGTCGGCCAGGAAGCCGTGGCTGCGGGCGTCTGTGCCACCCTCCAGCCGGCTGACTACGTCACATCCACACACCGCGGCCACGGCCACTGCCTGGCGAAGGGCGTGGACCCGAACGAGATGATGGCGGAGCTGTTCGGCAAGGTGACCGGGACGTGTGGGGGCAAGGGCGGCTCCATGCACATCGCCGACTTCCGGCGCGGCATGCTGGGCGCCAACGGCATCGTCGGCGCCGGGCTGCCCATCGCCTGCGGCGCGGCCCTTACGGCCAAGGTCACGAAGTCGGGTCGCGTGGTTGTCGCTTTCTTCGGCGACGGCGCGGCCAACATCGGCGCCTTCCACGAGGCGCTCAACCTCGCCTCGGTCTGGAAGCTGCCCGCGGTGTTCGTCTGCGAAAACAACCGGTACGGTGAGGCGACGCCGGTCCAGTACGCGCTGGCGGCGGACCACGTCGCCGACCGCGCCGCCGCCTACCGGATGCCGGGCATGATCGCCGACGGACAGGACGTGCTCGATGTCTACACGAAGGCGCGGACAGCGGTCGACCACGCCCGCTCCGGCCGCGGCCCTACCCTGCTGGAGTGCGAGACGTACCGGTACTACGGGCACTACCTGGGAGACGCCGCGCGCTACCGCTCGGCCGAAGAGCTGGAGGCCTTCAAGTCGCGCGACTGTATCCAGCAGTTCGGTGAGTATCTGGCGAAGGCTGCCGGCGTGCGGGCAGAGGAGCTGAAGCGGATCGCGGCGCAGGCGCAGCAGCGCCTCGATGCAGCGGTCGCCTTCGCAGAAGGCAGCCCGGACCCGGAGCCGGCGGACCTTACGTCGGACGTCTATGTGAGCTACGCGTGATGGCGGAAGAACGCATCATCAATGTGAGGGACGCGATCAACGAGGCGCTGCGCCAGGAGATGCGGCGAGACAGTGCGGTAATCTTGCTCGGCGAAGACGTGGCCGGCGGCGCCGGACGCCAGCAAGAGGGCCTGGCGGATGCCTGGGGCGGCGCATTTGCCGAGTACAAGGGCCTGCTGGGCGAGTTCGGCGAAGAGCGCGTGCTCGATACGCCCATCTCGGAGATGGGCTACCTCGGAGCGGCTGTCGGCGCGGCGCTGACCGGGCTGCGCCCCGTGGCCGAGCTTATGTTCGTGGACTTCATCGGCGTCTGCCTGGACCAGGTGATGAACCAGGCGGCTTTTGCCCGCTACATGTCCGGCGGCAGGGTCAAGGTGCCCCTCACTCTCATCACGCACATCGGCGCCGGCATCGGCATGGCCGCGCAGCACTCGAAAGTGCTCTATTCGTTCTTCACGCACATCCCTGGGCTCAAAGTGGTGACACCGTCATCGGCGTTCTACGCGAAGGGACTCCTGGTCTCGGCGATCAGGGACGACGACCCGGTCATCTTCTGTGTCCACAAGCTCCTGCTCGGCCGCTCCGAACCAGTGCCCGAGGAGAGCTACGAGTTCCCCATCGGGCGGGCGCGCGTCGCGCGGCCGGGGCGAGACGTCACGCTCATCGGCGCCGCGCTGACGACAGCGGTCTGCCTGGAAGCCGCTGAGGCGCTCCAGGAGGACGGCGTGGATGCCGAGGTGATCGACCTGCTCAGCCTGTCGCCGCTGGACGAGGAGACCGTCCTCGAGTCGGCGCGCCGCACGGGCCACGTCGTGGTGGTCGACGAGGGGTTCCCGCGCTGCGGGCTGGCGGCGGACGTCGCGGCCCTGATCGCGGAGCAGGCCTTTGACCACCTGGACGGGCCGGTGAGACGGGTGACGGCTCCCCACACGCCGGTGCCCTTCAGCCGGCCGCTGGAGCTGGCATTCATGCCTTCGCCCGCGCAGGTCCGCGAAGCCGTCCTGCAGTCGCTGTAGGAATTCGTGGGCGGCTGCTCTAACAGAGTGCGAGATCGCTTGGGCTATATCGGCGGAGGAAAGGAGGCCGGCCTTGGTCAAGCTCACTGCCGCCGACGAGCTGTTCGTGCATCAGCTGCCCGAGCCCCTCCCCAACGTCGCGACTTACCACGACCATTGGCGCGAGAGCTACTTCTTTGTCCTTCATCCGCGTACGACGGTAGGAGACGTCGTGATCCTGACCATGGCCCATTTCCCGAAGCGGGAGGAGATGGATTCCCTGCAATTGGGCCGCATCAACGGCCAGCAGGTGTATGCCCGCCACGTCCGCCCCTACGATGGTGACCCCCATACAACGGTGGTCGGGCCGGTGTCCATCAATATCATCGAGCCGTACCGAACGGTCAAGCTCACCGTTGACGGTGCGTTAGCGCCGGTGGGCCTCGACCTCACCTTCACGGCGCGCACGCAAGCCTGCGGCCTGCGGCGCGGCACGATGAAGGCCGGCCACGAAATCATCTGGGACCAGAGCCAGATGATCCAGTCCGGGATCTACGACGGTACCTACACCCACGAGGGCAAGACGTACGAGGTGGACGGCTGGTGGGGCCAGCGGGACCACTCATGGGGCATTCGCGATCACCGGCGCTGCCCGCTGTGGATGTGGCTCGCCATCCAGCTGCCCGACGGGATGTTCAGCGTGTGGCACTGGGAGTATGCGAACGGCGCCAGAGTGTATACGGACGGCTGCTTCGCGCCGGCGGACGGGAGCGATCCCATCGCCGTGATCGGGTTCGACTACGACCTGCACTGGACCGGCGAGGCCGGCCGGCCGGTGGACTACGGCCGCGACGGCGGCGACGTGCGGGGGCTGGCAGGTCGAGCGAAGATCACGCTAGAGGGCGGCCAGTCCGTCGTGGTCGATGCGGAGGGGACCTGGTGCGCGCCGTACGGGCAGTTGGGCGGAGGCTTGAACCAGATGGTTGTGCGAACCGACGATGGGCGCGCCGGGACGGCCATCTACGAGATCACGGGCGCCTATCATCATCGCTTTTTCCCCGTCGCCCGCGCCGACAACCTACCGCCCGGCTGACTGCCGAGCGACGCCGTTTTCGTCACCACTGATTCCACGAGTACTGTGGGGCGGCAACACTCCGTCCGTATCTGCATCCATAGGGGCCCAAGAAATTCGATTGTCTCCTCGGGGCCCCGCTGCCCCGCGTCCACGGCATGGGTCTAGCTTCCCAGGCTATCTAACAGATATCTATCCCTAGGCACGTGCCGCTTGGCCCAGAGAAGCCTAGCCTGAACATAGGAGGCTGGAAATGTCGTTTCCATCTGAGGCTGGCCTTCGAGGGGCGCTCCCCACGCCGGGGTCCGCCTTGGTTGCCACGTTCCCTCTGAGTCGCCCGCCGTCCGGAATCGAGGGATAGATGGCGATCTCCCGGCGGCGGCTGTTGCAGTGGGTGGTCCCGGGCGCCGCGCTGGGTGTCGCGGGCAAGATCGGGCTGGCGCCGGTCGCGCGGTCGCTGGAGGAGGCGCCGCAGGCGCAGGACGGCAAGCAGAAGGCGAAGCGCCAGTGGGCGTTCGTCGTCGATCTGCGGCGGTGCGACGGCTGCAAGTACTGCACGGCGGCGTGCCAGAGCACCCACTACCTGCCCAAGGAGCAGGAGTGGATCAAGGTCTACGAGGTGGAGGACGAAGCCGGCGAGAAGTTCTTCCTGCCCCGCCTCTGCATGCACTGCGAGAACCCGCCCTGCCTCAAGGTCTGTCCTGTGGCGGCGACATTCAAGGACAAGGAGGGCGTGGTGCTGGTGGACCAGGACCGGTGCATCGGCTGCCGGCTGTGCATGGCTGCGTGCCCGTACAGCGCGCGCTACTTCAACTTCCAAGAACCGCCGAGGCCTCCTTCGCCGTTCGACAATCCCATGCCGGAGTTCCCCGTCCCACAGCGACGCGGGACCGTCGGCAAGTGCATCCTCTGCGTCCACTACACCGATGTGGGCGGCTGCCCGCCTGTGTTGATGCCTGCCGCATGGGCGCGCTCTACATCGCGGACCTTAACAGCGACGTCATGGCCAACACGCTGGGCGAGACGTACAAGCTGTCTACGTACCTGCGCGAGAACGACGCCTTTCGCTACAAGGAAGAGCTGAACACCAGCCCTCGAGTCTGGTACGTCGCGGGACACGGCCAGGCGCTCGAGGGCCGCAACTGGAGATAGCCATGGTGGCGCTGCAGCAGGCTCAGACGGCGCAGAAGAAGGACATCCGGGAGGTGGCGCTCAGGCCGATCCTGCGGCCGGGGGAGTTCTTCTGGCTGGCGGTGGCGGGGCTGTCGGTCCTGATCTTGTGGGGGGCGGTCTCGTACTTGTACCAGCTCAAGAACGGCCTGGCCGTGACGGGGCTCAACCAGCAGGTGACCTGGGGCTTCTACATCACCGATATGGTCTTCTTCATCGGGGTCAGCTACGGCGGCGCGATGACGTCGGCCATCCTGCGCTTGACGAACGCACCCTGGCGCGCGCCGTTATCCAGGATGGCGGAGACGATGGCTGTGATGTCCCTGATGGTAGGGGGAGTGTTCCCGATCATCGACCTGGGGCGGCCCGACCGGGTGTACTATCTGCTGCTGCACGGTCAGGTAGGCTCGCCCGTAGTGTGGGACGTCGTGGCGATCAACACCTACATGGTGGCAGGGATCGTGTTCCTGTACCTGCCGATGATCCCGGACATCGCGGTCTGCCCCGACCGGCTGGGGCCCGCGGCGAGCTCGTTGCAGCGAGCCCTTTATACACGGCTCGCCCTGGGCTGGCAAGGCACGCCCGGACAGCGGCATATCCTGGAGTGGGGCTCGACGGTCGTGGCGATCATCATCATCCCGCTGGCCGTGTCCGTCCACTCGGTGCTGGCGTGGCTGTTCGGGGTGACGAGCCGCCCGGGCTGGGACAGCACGATCTTCGCGCCGTACTTCGTCGTCGGGGCGATGTTCTCCGGGGTCGCCACCGTCATTCTCGTCTTGGCCTTCTTCCGGTGGGCCTATCATCTGGAGGAGTACATCGAGAAGAAGCACTTCGTGTACCTGTCGTACATCCTGGTCACGCTGGCGCTCGGCTACACGTACTTTCTGTTTTCGGAGTACCTGACGGAGGGCTACAAGATGCACGCGCCGAGCGGGGCGCTGCTGGAGCTGATGTTGACCGGCAGGCTGGCCCCGTTCTTCTGGCTCTTCTCAATCGGCGGGCTGATTCTGCCGATCCTGCTCATCGCGATCCCGAATACCAGGACGATCCCCGGGATCACGATGGCGTCTCTGGCGGTGGTGTTGGGGATGTGGCTCAAACGCTTCCTCATCGTCGTCCCCGGGCTGGCCGAGCCGCAGATGCCGAGCGACGTCACGATCTACTGGCCGAGCATGGTGGAGGTCTCCATTACCGTGGCGGCCGCGGCGGCCATTCCTCTAATGATGCTGCTCTTCTTCCGCGTATTTCCGATCATCTCGATCTACGAAGTGTAGGAGGCTGCGGAGGCGGCAGCGGAACATCACACTGAATGGCCGCTTGTCGCCGAAGCCGAGTAGCCATGGTGCGGGCAGGCCTTCTATCCATCCTCCTGGCGGCGGTGGCGCTAGGCGTCTGGGGAGCCCGCGCGGCGCTGGCTGATGAGCCGGTAACGGGAGGCGCGCCGGCGGTCCTGCAAGCGCAGCCCTCGGTCAGCGAGGTGCAGGGCGAGCAGAGCCTGACGCTCACGGCCCGGCTCCAGGACAGCGCGGGCGCGGCCGTGAGCGGCGCGTCGGTGACCTTCTACGTGCTCACCAACGTCTTCGGCGAGCGGCTGATGAACGTGGGAGAGATCGCTACCGACGCGACGGGCACGGCGTCGCTGGTCTACAAGCCGACCTGGGAGGGTGCCCACACCGTGGTGGTGCGATACGCGGGGAGCGCCGAAAACGCCCCGGCCCAGGTGGCGTTCCAGTTCAACGCCATCGGCCCGATGGCGGAGCACGAGGACGCGGCGTTTGGGCTGGAGCCGATCCGGCGCTGGGCGCCGGGGGGGGGGGGGGGTACTGGCGGGGTGGGGAACGCTGGGGCGCGTCTTTCTGCGCGCCGTGCGAGGTATCCCTGCCGCTGCGGCGCCCGTCGGGATGGCTCCGATGGTGACGCCGGTTCCGCAGGGCCTGCGCCCGGTGCCGCTGGGGCCGGCGCTCGCGCTTGTGGC
>JBGQHA010000071.1:0-9364 GCA_041497735.1 Dehalococcoidia bacterium
GCAGATGATGCGCCCGACGCCGAGCACCTTCGCCGCTCCGCGGATCTCCTCGTCGCGCGCGTCGCGGAGCTGCCGCGCCGTCAGCTCAAACGAGCCCTTGTCGTTATCGGTCGCGACGACGAGCGTGATGTCGGCTCCGCGATCGGCGAACTTCGCGATCGTGCCGCCGCAGGTGAACTCCATGTCGTCCCCGTGCGCCTCGAACACAACGATGCGCCGCGGGCGAGAGTGATCCGCGCCGGCGGTCATCCCGTCACCTCGCGCAGCAGCTCGACGGCCTCGCGCTTGATCACACCCTCCGCCTCGGGCCCGAGGAGCGTGACGCCCGCCTCGTAGCCCCCCTCCGCGTACGCCGGCGCCGGCACCACGTAGCCGATGTAGTTGTTCGCGTAGCAGGCGACGGGCAGCTCGCGCAGGCCGGCCTGCTGCCGGATCTCCGCCACCGTCTCGACGAAGAACTCACCCGGCAGGCCGAGCAGCGCCACGTCCGGCGCGAACGCGATCGCCATCAGCTCAGGATGGAAGACGCGGCCGACCTGGTTCGCCAGCCGCTGCGCGACCAGCACCTCGGTGCGGAAGCGAGTCACCTGCTCCATCGCGCGCCGGCGATCCTCGCCCGTCGCGTGCTGAGAGCGCGCCTCCAACTCGCGCACCGACGCCTCGATCTCTTCGCGCGGCGCGAACGTCTTCACCGGCGCATCGACGTGCCTGCTCGCGACGCGCAGCCGCACGTTCTCGATCAGCCGGCCCGCGGTCACCGGCTTCTCGATGTGCTCGTCCCAGCGGATGTTGTGCGCGACGTGTCGCGCGCCGAGGGGGCGCAGCTCGCCGATCAGCCGCGCCGCCGCCACGCCGACAACCTTGCCGACGCGCTCCGCCTCGGGATGGTCCTGCTTAATCCACGCCGGGTTCACGTTGCCGCACGCGCCGTTCAGGAACAGCGCGCCCAGGCCGGGAAAGAGCTGCTCGACAGCGCGCACGGCGTGGCCGGGGTAGTCGGCCGAGATGAGCAGGTTCGTGTGATAGAGCACCGTCGCGTGGCAGGCGAAGTTCATCGCCGCCGCGATGGGCGGCTGGAGCGGGTCGGGGTCGTCGAAGAGCAGCACGAAGAGCGCGTTGTCCGCCGGCCAGTCGGGATGGCGGCGGTTCATCGACACCGAGTCGACGCTGCCGGTGCCGATCTTGAGCACCGCCGGCCGGCGCGACTTGTACGCCTGCACGATCGCCCCAGCGATGTAGCGCGCCGTCACGTCGAGCAGCTCGTCGTCCGCCTCGAGGCGCAGGCCGGCGGGCCCCGAGTGCGTGTGCGTCGCGGCGATCAGGATGTTCGACGGCGGGATGCTCGTCTTCTGCGCCGCCATGTCGCGCGCCTGCATGACGAGCCGCCGGTCTACGCCGACGAGATCGCAGGAGACGATCGCAACTGTCGTCTCGCCGTCATCGACGACGAGCGCGCGGGCATGGAGGTCATCGTGCACGCCCTGCGAGACGTCGGCGCGCGCGGAGTAGCCCTCCATCGCCGTCCCCACGGGCGGCGTGATGATCGCGGACGCAGTGCCGGCGGAGAGAGTCATAGAGCCGATAGGTGCATCACTGAGATATCGCTCTCCTTCGTACGGTCGCAGATGTCGAGATCGGCCGTCACGAGCCGCGCGTTCAACTCTTCGGCGAGAGCCAAATACAATGCATCGTAAAAGGATAGTCCATACTGCAAGGCAAGCGTCACAGCACGAGAGACACGCTCGTCCCTGTCGATCCGATCTGCGATCGCCAGTTCAGCGAAATCGCTCATTGCGGCGAGTGCATCGTCACGAGAAATGCGACCTAGTCTCGCCGCTCGGCTGACCGTACTGGCAAGCTCGTACCGGGCATAGTGGGGACAAACAAGTGCTTCCGTGCCCATCCTATACATGTCGAGGAGGGCCATCGCCTGGCCGATTAGTTGCTCGTCAGCCAAATACCACTTTGCGAAGACGGAGGCATCAACGATCGAGGCCAATGTGGCGATCTGCTCTCTGATCCAATTCGTCGCGGCCTTGACGTATCAACTCCGTCGTCGTAATCCCCAGCGGTCGCATTCTGGCCCTGCGTGCTCGCATCTCGTCAATGATGCGACCCAAACGTTCCATCTCCTTCTCCGTAGGCGGCCACTGGTATGGCAGCTTGCCGGCGACGCGACGGCCCTCCGCGGTCATCTTGGCCACAGCCGCCTCCCGCACCCGCACCGCCCGCCCGATGCGCACGGCGGGCAGCCGCCCGCTCGCGATGAGACGCCGGACCGTGATCGGGTGCACGTGGAGGCGTTCGGCGACCTCCTTCACCGTTAGCAGCCGTTCGCACTCGATAGCCACAGTATGCTCATGATAGCAGAAGATAGCACGAAACGTCAATCAGCCCTGGAACGCGCTCGTGACCTTCTCGATTGCGCGGACGACGTCATCGATGTCCTCGCGCGGGCCGAGGAAGAGCTGGTGCGGCAGCCAGACGCTCTCGTTGTACGCGATGCGCTCCGCTACGGGGCAGGACACCTTGCTGTAGTCGACGCCGACGTTCATGTCGCGCCAGGCAAACAGCCGGTCGCGATAGACCGGTTCGTAGAACGCGCCCGACGCGGGGATGCCCTCCGCGCGCAGCGCGAAGACGAACTTGTCGCGCGGCACACCGCCGCAGCGGTCCGACAGATAGCGCAGGTAGTAGCCGTAGCCCGACTTCGTCGTCATGCGATCGTCGTCGCGCAGCGTCGCCACGCCATCGATCCCCTGCAAGCGATCGGTGAGGTAGGCCTTGTGCGCCTCGCGCACGCGTTGCTGGTCCTCCAGCCGGTCGAGCTGCACCAGCAGCACCGCGGCCTGGAACTCCGTCATGCGGTAGTTCCAGCCGAAGACGCCCTGCGATTGCGGCGGCGCGTCGCCGGGGCGCAGCCGGCCGCAGTCGACGTAGGCGTGGCAGGCGGCGGCGAGCGCGTCGTCGCTCGTCAGGATCATGCCACCCTCCCCTGCCGTCATCAGCTTCGAGTTCTGGAAGCTGAATGCGCCCAGGTCGCCGATCGTGCCGGAACCGCGACCCTTCCAGCGGCCGCCGTGCATGTGCGCGCAGTCCTCGACGACGCGCAGGTTGTGCCGCCGCGCGACGTCCATCACGGCGTCCATATCGGCCATGCGCGAGCCGAGGTGCACCGGCACGATCACTTTCGTGCGCTCGGTGACGGCGCGCTCGGCCTGAGCGGGATCGAGGCAGAACGTCTCGGGATCGATGTCGGCGAACACCGGCACGGCGCCCATGTAGAGCGCGGCCGCCGCCGTCGCGACGAACGTCAGCGCCGGGATGATCACCTCGTCGCCAGCGCGCACGCCCGCAGCCTTGAGCGCCACCTCGATCGCTGTTGTACCGCTCGATGTGCAGATGCCATATCGAGCGCCCTGGAACAACGCGAACGCTTCGCCGAGCTTGGCGGCGTGGACGTTCGGCGACGGGAAGCCGCCCCAGTTCCCGCTCTCGACAACCTCGCGCAGCGCCTCGATCTCGCGCTCGTCGTGGACGGGCCACGGATGGAAGGACTTCGTCCGTACCGGCTTGCCGCCGTCGATGGCGAGTGTCTCTGGCATAGCGCCATCGTGATACTACGCGCGCCGCGTCCCTGGCAAGAACCCTCTTGTCATTCCGAGCGGCTAGGCCGCGAAAGGCGGCCGACAGCGAGGAATCTCACCGCTGTGGGCGATCACATCACCATGCCCATCGCAGACCTGACCTCGCCTGCGAAATTCTTTCCGCAACTATGCCTCTGCTGTCGAAACTGACTCCGAGTTATCCCCAGTACAGGGGCACGGGCATGGCTAGCCGTGATTCATGGCGAAGGGCCAATCCCGGTCTGCCGTTCGTCGATCAGGCTCCGCTCGATCTCGTCAACGACAGCCTTGACCCAGATAGTCATCGCCGTCATTCGTTCGTTCAGCGTATCGTTATCAGCGGCGGGGGGCGGTGGTTCATCGACAGTTACGTCGATAGAGAGATCGGGGTTTGCTTGCACCTTCGCACCAGGAGTGAAGCCGCGCAGTTTGAAGGTAGCGATCTGGCCGTCGTGTTCCAGAAGGCCGTCGTAAGTGACCATGATCCACTCAAGTTCGATCCCATCTGGCAGATAGAGCTTGGGGCTAGCGTTAGAAGCCCATCCGCCGACAATGTGCAACCGCCGATGCCGGTCCTTTCGCGCCCAATCGTTCAACATGGCGAAGGTTCGGTGGATATTGAGCACTTGAAGATCAGGCTTCAGATCGGGCGGAGCCTTGTACGGCTGTACCGATTCGATGATGTCCCGACGCTTCTTCTTCAGTGGAGCGATCTTCCAACGGGCCTTCTTGAAGTCGTCGGGCGTCGCGCAAATGGGAAACTCAAGGTTCTGCTCCTTGGGGGGCGGGTCTTGTCCGCTCTCGATAATTGCAGCCGCATAGACGCAAGCATCGAGAGTACTACGCAACTGATACAAGAACTCTCCGAGATCGAGGCTGAGACTGGTTGGCAGTCTCTCGTACCAAGGCTCGACATAGATGCTACCTGTCCCGTCATCCTGTATGTGGAGGACAGTGCTATACGGGCTCACTTCATCGATCAATTCATTCCAAGTATCGGCGAACGATTTGCGGTGAGCCTTAGCGCGTTCGATGCGCTCCCTACACGTCTCGAATGGCAGAAGAGGCATGGTGTGAGGGCTCTCTAGACGTGCTTCTCCTGCCACTTCCCCTGCTGGAAGCGCCGCAGGATGAGCAGGCTGCGCACCATGTTCTCGACGCCGGCGCCGACCCACGCGCCGGGCGCGCCGAAGCCGAGCGCCAGCCCGAACAGGACCGCGCCGGGAATGCGCACCAGCCACGCCGTCACGGTCAGGACGCCCAGCACGTAACGAACGTCGCCCGCGCCGCGCAGCGCGCCACCCAACGACGCGTGCAGCCCGATGAACGGGAACGCGATCGCGAACAAGCGCAACAGCCGCGTGCCGGTGCGGATGACGTCCGGGTCGTTGACGAAGAGCGAGACGAACTGCGGCGCGAAGATCTCCAGCAGCACCGCCATCACGATCATCGTCGCCAGGGCGAAGTACAGCCCCGTGCGCGCGGCGCGCTCGGCCAGATCGGGCCGGCCCGCTCCGAGGTAGCGGCTCACCAGCGTCGTCGACGCCGCGCCGAGCGCAAAGCCCGGCACGATCGCGAGATCGAGCGTGCGCAGGGCGACTGTGTGCGCCGCCACGGCCGTCGTGCCGAGGCTGTACACGACGCGGCTGTAGAGGACAAACGCCGCCATAAACTGGACCTCCTCGAGGCCCGTCGGCAGGCCGATGTTGAGCAGCCGCCGGATCTCCTCGCGCCCGGTCACCAACGCATGCCCGACGCGAAAGCGGATCGGCCCGACCCCGGTCACCAGCACCGCGACCGCCAGCACACCACCGACCACGCCGCCGCTGCCGTACCCGATGCCGGACGCGAGCACCTTCATGTGCACGCCGATGACGCCGCTGATCAGCAGGAACGATACGACGGCGTTGACGATGTTCAGAATGATGATAATCAGCATCGGCAGCCAGGTGTTGCCCAGACCGCGCAACACCCCGCTCGAGGAATAGAGGACCATCAGCCCCGGGAAGCCGATCGATGCCGCGCGCATGTAGTCGACGCCGAAAGAGCGAACGTCGGGCTTCGCGCCCATCAGCGTCAGCAGCGGCCCCGCGAGCGTCGAAAGGAAGAGCGTCGCGAGCAAGCCCCAGAGCAGCGCCGCCAGGATCGACGCGCGCATCGTGCGCTCCAGCGTGTCTCGCCGGCCCGCGCCAAAGTCCCGCGCGACGACGGCGGTCGTCGCGATGTCGATGCCGAACGCGCCCGCGAGCGGGATCCAGAACATGAGCGCGCCCATGCCGACGGCCGCCACGCCGTCTTTGCCCACATAGTGGCCGACCAGCAGCGCATCGACGGCGGCCAGCGTGGAGACAGACAGCCGCTCGACCGCGACCGGCCCCGCTAGGCGGAGGACGGTGTTCGTGATGCGAGCATCATCGAACGCCGCGGGCGCGGCGACAGCTTCTTCGAGCAAGGCCACGCCGCAGGATAACAGGCGATTGCGTCAACGCTGTGGCAGGAGTGGCCATACGTCATCCTGAGCGGCAAGCCCTTCGCCAGAAGGGCGTGAGCGAAGAATCTCACCGCCCCCAAACGAAGACAAATCGACTCAGAAGAAGGACGAAGCTGTCAGGACGAGCCGCGGGTTTTCAACCCGCATAGTCGTGCACCGGGAGCTACTTCTCCAGCGGCTCGCCGGCCTTCACCCAGGCGTCCGTGCCGCCCTCGACGTTATAGAGCCGCTCGGCGGGGATGCCACCCGCGGCGGCCATCTCACAGGCGAGCGCGCTGCGCTGCCCGACGGAGCAGATGAAGATGAGCTTGCCCTCCTTGGGGAGCTCCTCGCGGCGGGCGAAGACGCTGTTCACGGGTATCAGCGGCGCGCCGGCCACGTGGCCGTTCGCGTACTCGTCCGGGTTGCGCACGTCGATGATGTGCGCACCCTCATCGAGCAACTCCTTCGCCTCGGCGACTGTGAGCCGGTAGAACGGCTCCTGCGAGTTCTTCGTCGGCATGTCAAACCTCCGGAGGCGTCCGACGCTTGCAATACTCCAATTAGCGTACCAGATTGAGCAGCGGTGTTCCGCATCTCCCGGTTGTCCGGCTATACTTGCTCGTTCGCGCTCAGCCTCCAAGGAGACCGCTCATTTGAAGGAAGGCAAGAGGCTCCTATCGCCGGCGGCGCTCGCGATGGCGGGGCTCACCATCATCGCGCTGGCCGTTCGCTTGCCCTTCTTCCCATATGCCGCCTACACCTGGGTCGATCCGCCGCTCAGCGACGCGGCGGTGTGGGAGCTGTGGTCCCGCACACTCTGGCAGCACGGTCTGGGCAACATCTCCGTCATCGAACCGAGGACGTACGTGGGGTATCACTATGTCTTCTGGGCCGTCGCGGAGGTGTACGGCCATTTCTTCTCGCCCGATTTCGAGTTGGGCACGCGGTCGCTGCTCTACCTGGAGAAGACGCCGCCGCTCCTCTTCGACCTGCTGCTCATTCCGCTGTTGTTCTACGCCACACGCGGCGTCGCCCGGCAGCTTCCCACGGAGCTGGCCGCGGCGAGGCGGTTCGCGCCGCTCGCCGCGCTCGAACGGCGCGGCCTGGCGGTCGAGGACACGTTAGGGCTGACAGCCGCGGCGGTCTTCGCCTTCTCTCCGGGCGTGATCTACGACTCCGCAGTCTGGGCGCAGTCCGACTGCGTGATTAGCTTCTTCATGCTCGCGGCGATGCTATCGCTGGCGGCGGGCCGCGTCGGGCCGGCGTGGGCGCTCTGGGCGGTGGCATTCGTAATAAAGCCGCAGCCCGTCGTGATCGTCCCGACGTTGGTCGCGTTCACGTTCTGGCGATTCGGCTGGCACGGGCTGCTCCGGGGCGCGACGGGGGCTGTGGCCGGTGGCACGGGAATGCTCGGCTACTTTCTGGTGACTGGCAACGGGCCCTACATCTGGGACGTATACGGACAGCTCTTCCAGACATACGACCAGCACATCTCGATCAACGCCTGGAACCTCTGGTGGATCGGTCAGCTCCACGGCCTGCGCGCCTCCGACGCGATCCTGGCGCTGGGCCCTCTCGAGCTCACGGTGAACAGCGCGTCTTTCTTGCTGCTCGTGCTCTCGACACTCGCAGCGCTCTCGTATCTCCACGTGAGGCGCGACCTGGTTGGCCTGCTCGTCGCGTCGTCGATGCTCGAGTTCGCGTTCTACCTGTTTCCCATCTCCACCCATGAGCGTTATCTCTACCCGTTCTTTGTCTTCCTGGCCCCGATCGTGGTACTGCAACCGAAATGGCTCACACTCTACGTGCCGCTTTCGGCGATCTTCTTCCTGAACATCTTTTTCGCCTCCCCGTCCGATCCGGACATCTTTGGCAGGTACCTGCTGTCTGACTTCGGCCAGGTGATGGCTGGGCTGAACGTCGCCGCGTTCGTGGCAACAGCCACAGTGCTCGTCCTGGCGTCATGGCGCGTCCGGCCGTGGCCGTCGCCGCTGCGCCCCTCCTCCCCGGAGCCGGTGCTGTCGCATTGACGCTTTGCGTTGCCTCGGCTAAGCTGCCGAACGCAGATCCTCTCCACGGAGCGTTCGATGAGCTATGACACGATTACCAAACCGAAGCCTGAAGAGTTCTCCGCGCGGCCCAATCTCGACGATTACGACCGCCTGCGCGCGTCGTTCGACTACGAGCGCGTCATCGACGACCTGGACGGCCTGCCGGGCGGCGGCCTGAACATCGCCTACGAGGCGCTCGACCGGCACGTGAAGCACGGCCGCGGCGACAAGCCGGCCATCTTCTGGGAAGGCAAGGACGGGAAGAAAGAGACCTACACCTACGCCCAGCTCTCGAAGATGGCGAACAAGTTCGCGAACGTGCTCGCCAAGCTCGGCGTGAAGAAGGGAGATCGCGTCTTCGTCTTTATGGACCGCATCCCGGAGCTGTACGCGGCCGCCTTCGGCACGCTCAAGGCCGGCTGCATCATCGGCCCGTTGTTCGCCGCGTTCGGCCCGGACGCCATCCGCGACCGGCTCGAGAACAGCGAGGCCGTCGTGCTCGTCACGCAGCCGCATCTTGTCTCGAAGGTGCGCGCGATCCGCAGCGAGCTGCCCGCGCTCAAGCACGTAATCATCGCCGAGCACGGCAAGCGTCCCGATGTCGGCGAAGGCGAGCTCTGCTGGAACGATCTGTTCCATCCGGCATCAGACGCGTTCGAGGTGGTGCACACGGATCCCGAGGACGGCGCGGTGATGCACTACACGTCGGGCACCACCGGCAAGCCGAAGGGCGCGCTGCACGTCCACAAGGCGGTGCTCGGCCACTACGCGACCGGCAAGTACGTGCTCGACCTCCACGAAGACGACATCTACTGGTGCACCGCCGACCCGGGCTGGGTCACGGGCACGTCCTACGGCATGTTCGCGCCCCTGACGAACGGCGTGACGTCGGTGATCTACGAAGGCGGCTTCGCAGCGACCAAGTGGTATGAGATCATCCAGTCGTACAAGGTCACGGTCTGGTACACGGCGCCGACGGCGATCCGCATGCTGATGAAGGCCGGCGACGAGATCCCGGCGCGCTATGATCTCTCCAGCCTGCGCTACACCATGTCCGTCGGTGAGCCACTCAACCCCGAGGGCGTCGTCTGGGGCGAGAAGGTGATCGGCCAGGCGTTCCACGACAACTGGTGGCAGACCGAGACCGGCTCGATCATGATCGCGAACTATCCCGTGCAGCCGATCAAGCCGGGCTCCATGGGCCGCCCGATGCC
>JBGQHA010000072.1:0-9264 GCA_041497735.1 Dehalococcoidia bacterium
AGGTCGAACCACAACTCCCGCGCCGGCTTCGACGCGGCCGACGCGCGCGGCGAGGTAGCCGTCGCGTTCAAGCGCGGAGGCGAGCGCTCCGGCGCGCTCCGCCGGCAGCGCGATCAGCAGCCCGCCCGAGGTCTGCGGATCGAACAAGAGGTGCTCGATGTCTTCCGGCACGCCGCCCGCGATCGAAACCTTGCCTTCGAGTCCGCAGCGGTTGCGGTCCGCGCCGCCGGTGATGTGCCCCTGTCGCGCGTAGTCGAGCGCGCCCGGCAGAACAGGCAGCGCGCTCGCGTCGATGACGATGCGGACGCCGCTGGCGCGCGCCATCTCCTCCGCGTGGCCGAGCAGCGAGAAGCCCGTGACGTCAGTGCAGGCGCGCACGCCCGCCTCCCGCGCGAGGTGCGATGGGTGCCGGCTGAGCTGCAGCATGCTCTGCACAGCGGCATCGAGGTGCTCCGGCGCGCATTCGTCGGCGCGCGCAGCCGTCAGGACGATGCCCGTACCGAGCGCCTTCGTCAGCAGCAGCACGTCGCCCTGCTGCGCACCGCCCTTGCGCATGATCGCATCCGGTCGCACCGTGCCGGTCACGCAGAGCCCGTACTTCGGCTCCGCATCGATGAGCGTGTGGCCGCCGGCGATGGCGCCGCCTGCCTCGCGCACCTTGTCGGCGCCGCCGCGAAAGATGTCCGCCAGCACGGCGGCCGGCTGGTCCTCCGGAAAGCCGGCGACTTGCAGCGCGAACAGCACGTCGCCGCCCATGGCGTAAACGTCGCTCATCGCATTTGCGGCGGCGACGGCGCCGAAGGTGTATGGGTCGTCGACGACGGGCGGAAAGAAGTCGACGGTCGCCACGATGGCGAGGTCGTCTGAGATGCGGTAGACGGCGGCGTCGTCCGGCCCGTCGATGCCGACGAGGAGGTCGGGGAAGTCCGCCGCGCGGAAGCGCTCCTGGAGCGGCCGGAGCACCTCGGCCAGGGTCGCAATGCCGGCTTTGCCGGCGCAGCCGGCGCAATTGGCGAGGCTGGTCAGCCGGACCGGTTGGGTGGTCATCTCGCTAGCATTATACGCACCCTTGTCTTCCGCGACGCGTTTACTGCTCCGCCCCACCAGCCATCGGTTGCGCCGCGGGCGCAGCAGGTAGCGTTTCTACACGCACGTCCGGTAGCCAGTGGAGCCATCCCGGCAAGTACCAGTTCCAGTCGCCGAGCAGCCTCATGCTGGCCGGTACGAGGATCGAACGCACGATCGTCGCGTCGATCAAGACGGCGACGCCCGCGCCGAAGCCCATCTCCTGGAACATGACGAGGTTTCCCGCGGCAAACCCCGCGAAGACCGCCACCATAATCAGCGCCGCGCCGGTGATCAGCCGTCCCGTAGAGCGCACGCCAAACACGACGGCTTCCGTATTGTCGCGGTTGTAATCGTAATGCTCTCGAATGCGGCTCAACAAGAAGACGTGGTAGTCCATCGAAAGTCCAAACAATATGGCGAACAGGAAGATGGGAAGCCAGGCTTCGATGCTCTCAACTTGCTGGAATCCGAACAGGCCGGCGCCGACACCTTCTTGCGTGACGAGAACCAACAGTCCGTACGCCGCGCCCACGGAGAGCAGGTTCATGATCACGGCCTTAATCGGCACCACGACCGATCGGAACACGACAAGCAGCAGGATGAAGCTCAGCCCGAGCACGAAGACGAAGACGATCGGCGTGTAGCGGGCCAGCAGAGCGAAGCCGTCCAGGTTCGACGCGATGGCGCCGCCCACCAGCGTCCTGGCCGGCACACCCTCGAACGCCTGCGGGACGTAGCGATGCCGAAGCGTTCGCACTGCATCTTCGGCTTCATTGCTGTTCGGGTCTCCGGAGACGGGCACCTCGACCAGCGCCAGGTCACCGGCGGAGTTTGCCTCGTAGGAGGGCTTACCGAACCTGGGGTCGCCTGCCAGGATCGACTGAAGGCGCTGCACCGCTGCCTGCACCTGGGGCGAGCTCACGTCGCCATCGATCACGACCTGTGCCGGAGCGATGAGGCCGGCTGAGAACTCCCGATCGAGGGTGAGGAACCCCTGCTTGGCCTCCAGGCTATCGGGAAGCGTGCTGATTCCGGCAAAGCCGGTATTGATCTTCGAATAGGGGATGGCCGCCGCGATCAGCAACGCGGCTGCCGTGACGAAGAACAGCACGGGATGGCGCATCACGGTCCGCGCGAGACGGTCCCAGAAGCCGCCCGGACGCTCCTCATCGAACTGGGCTTGGCTGCGCTGGACTAAGGGAATGCGGCCCCAATTCACCTTGTCGCCTAGCAGGCTCAGGACCGCGGGCAGCAACGTCATCGATGCTGCGACCGCCATCAGCGCGACGAGGACGGAACCCGCGGCAATGCTGCGGAAGATCGTCTGAGGCACGATGAGCATACCCAGCAGGGCAATCACGACTGTCATGCCGCTGAAGAACACCGTGCGACCCGCCGTCGCTCCGGTGCGGGCGATCGCTTCCTCCTTGTCGAGCCCGTGCTGCCGCTCTTCCCGGTAGCGCGAGACGAAGAATAGGGAGTAATCGATGCCCACCGCCAGCCCGATCATGGTAATCACGTTTGTGACGAAGAAGGAGAACTGGAACTGCAAGCCGAGCAGCGCAACGCCGGCGATGGCCAAGACGATCGCCATCACTGCCAGCACAATCGGAATGATCGATGCCGCAATGGCGCCGAACACCACGGCAAGAATGATCAGTGCGATTGGAATGCCGAATGCTTCGCCCGTTTCCAGGTCCCTTTGCGCGACATCCTGGAAGTTGTTACCCATGCTGGCTGGACCGGCAATCAGGACAGTGAAGCCACCGCCCCTCGCCCGGTGGACGGCCTTGAGCACCTTATCGATATGGTCACTGGCATCTTGGGCGGTGCCGGCCATGGCGAATAGCATGATGGTCGTGTGCCGGTCGCTGGAGACGAGCGATTGATCTCCACGTTGGTAGTAATTCGTGCCGCTGGCGATGACGTTTGGCCCGAGCGCGGTGATGTCGCGATCCAGCCCCTCGACGACTCGGCGGAACCCCGGATCGTCCACCGTCACGTTCGTCGATTGCACGATGACGATCTCGTTGTCACGCTGGGGCCCGCGCAGCCGCTGCTCGATGAGCGCGCGCGCCTGTTTCGATTCCGGGTTCGTCGTGACGTCTGCGTCGGTTGTGAGCGCCCCCGACAGCAATTTCGTGATCAAGAAGCCGGAGAGCAGAAACAGCCCCACCCAGAGGGCGATGGTGCGCCAGGGATGCCTTGCGGCGAGCCGCGCCAGACCTTCCGTACTTGCTAGTGACCTCATGAGTGCCTCCCCGCGTACTGGCCTTCATCAGGATACTCCGCCATGCGCCAGGGCTCTGTGACGAAGTTCACAATCTGGGTAGGCTGTCACACTTCCGAAACGACTTCTCTAGACGAGTGGCGTTAACCTGACAGTACAAGGGCAGAGAAAGGACGTGACTTAGCATGACACGGTTCTGGAAAGTAGGAGTGCTGGTGGCAGCATTGCTCGCGCTGGTGGGCGTGGCCGCCGGCATCGTCGCTGCCCAGACGGGCGGCGGCACGTCGACACCGACCGAGCAGAGTGCGACCGCGACGAAGGACAACTCGACTGCAACAGCAGGATCGAGCACGCTGAGCAGCTCAACGCCGAGCGCTGCGACGCCAGGCAAGAAGCAGCAGCTGCGCGATGACTTCTTGAACAAGCTGGCCGCGAACCTCGGTATCAGCGTCGATCAGCTGAAGCAGGCGCTGACCACCACGGACCAGCAGATGCTCGACCAGGCTGTCGCCGACGGCAAGATCACGCAAGCCGAGGCGGACAAGATCAAGGCGAAGATCGCGAGCGGCGACGTGCCGTTCTTCCCGTTCATGGGACGTCATGGCCGAGGCCCCGGCTTCGGGCGCGGCCTGGGCGGTGATCTCGTAAAGCAGACGGCAGACTTTCTGGGAATCGACCGGCAGACCGTGATGGACGCGCTGAAGAACAACGAGACGTTGGCGCAGATCGCTCAAGACCACGGCAAGACCGCCGACGAGCTGTCGGGCTATGTCTACGACCAGCTCAAGAGCAACCTGGACCAGGCTGTGCAGAACAACAAGGTCACGCAGGACAGGGAGGATAACATACTGAGCAATGCGAAGGACCGGATCAATAGCGCGATCAACAACGCCGGCTTCGGGAAGTGGGGCGGCGGCGATAAGGAGATGCCTGACAACGGCTCGCCTTCAGACAACAGCAGCACCACCAGCCCGAGCAGCCTCTAAGCCACCCGTAGCCCGGCGTGTATGGAGTGAGGGAGGCCGGCACGCCTCCCTCGCCCCTCGTTCGAGGCGTATACTGAGATGACGACTATGACTTCTACAACAACAGCAAACGATACTGCTAAGGAAGACCTGATCCTCGTGGCGGACGACGACGAGCACATCGTCGAGCTCGTTTCGATGTACCTGCGTGGCGCAGGGTACCGGGTGCAGGCCGCATACGACGGCGAGGAGACGCTGCGTCAGGTCAACGAGCTCCACCCGTCGCTCCTGGTGCTCGACGTCATGATGCCCGGGCCGGACGGTCTGCAGGTGTGCCGCAGCCTGCGCAAGCGAAGCAACATGCCCATCGTGCTGCTCACCGCGCGCACGTCCGACATCGACAAGATCGCGGGCTTGCGCTTCGGCGCGGACGACTACGTCACGAAGCCTTTCAACCCCGAGGAGCTGCTCGCGCGCATCGAGGCGATCTTGCGCCGCAGCAGCACCGGCACGGCGGAGCCGAAGCCGGAGCGCCTCTCGCTGGACGGTATCGAGATGGACCTCGCCAAACGGAAGGCTGAGGTGAACGGCCGCGCCGTCCAGCTCACGCCGCGCGAGTTCGACCTGCTGACGACGTTCGTGCGCTTCCCGGACATTGTGCTGGGCCGCGAGCAGCTGCTCGACTTGGTCTGGGGCACCTCGTTTTACGCACTGCGTACCGTCGACGTACACGTCGCGCGTCTGCGCGACAAGATCAGGGACAGCAAACTGCACATCGAGACCGTGTGGGGCACCGGCTACCGGCTGTCTACAGGAACGGACTCCGCGCTCAAGCGAGCCTAGCATGGCCTCCCCGGGCGACCTGCTCTTCGGGCTGCGAACGAAGCTCATTATCGCCTTCTCGCTCGTTGCCCTGGCGGCGCTCGCCATCGCCGGTAGTACTTTTGTCGCAGTTCGGCGCAACGATGAGCGGAAGGAAGCGCTCAATCGTGTCATCGCCGCTTCGCCGGCGATCTACGGGGACTTGGCGTACCTGGAGCGATTTGGCGGAAGCGGAGCTGACTACGCGAACTTCGTAAAGACTGACGCGGATCAGTTTGACGTGCGCATTCTCCTGATAGAGCGTAGCTCGGGCGTCGTCGCGCTCGATAGCGCTGATAGACTCACGGGGCAGAAGCTGGCCTTGCCGGACCAGTATGACGTAGTGCAGCCGGGCCCCGGCCGCCGGCCGGCGTACGTATCATGGCGGCCGGAAGGCGGCTCTCCCGCCGACGATCTGATCCTCGTTAGCAGCGTCGCCGGTAACGCCCGCGCCCCCGCACAAAATGACCCGTACGGCGTGCTGCTCGCGGTGCCGCGGGCCACGATTGCGAACGCCTGGCGCGGGCTCCTGCCGCAGGCCGGCATCGCGACCGCGATTGCGCTGCCGATCGCGGTGCTGCTCGGTATCCTCGTCGCCAACTATATCTCGAGACCGCTGCAACAGCTCACACTCGCGTCGCAGAGCATGGCCGAGGGCGTCTACGACGTGGAGGTTTCGGTCGATCGTCGCGATGAAGTAGGCCGGCTGGCGCAGACATTCTCAGTCATGGCGCGACGCGTCGGGGAGACGCATGCCCAGATGCGCGCGCTGGTCGCAAACGTTTCGCACGATCTGAAGACGCCGCTGACGTCCATCCTGGGCTTCGCGCAGGCGCTGCGCGACGGCGGGGCGAAAGGCGACGAGGAAGCGCGGCGCGTCGGCGCGGTGATCTACGAAGAAGCGACCCGGCTGAGCGCTCGGCTGAACGACCTGCTCTATCTGGCAGAGCTCGAGTCCGGCCAGCTGATTTTGCAGAAGGACGAGATCGATCTGAGCCGGCTCGTCGGCGGCGCGCTGGACCGCTTCCGGGCGGGCGCCGAAACGCGTGGCGTCGACCTGACGGCGGAGCTGCCGGCCGGCATCACGGTGAACGCCGATGGCCCGCGCATCGAGCGCGCGGTGGAAAACCTGCTGGACAACGCCCGCAAGTACACGCCGACGGGCGGGGAGATCCACGTGCGCGACTACGCGTCGAACGGCCGGGTGTGCATCGAGGTGAAGAACAGCGCGCCGGACGTCACAGCGGACGAGCTGCCGCGTCTGTTCGAACGCTTCTACCGGCGAGACCGCACGCGCGGCAACGAGCACGCGCGCGCAGGCACGGGCCTAGGGTTGGCGATCGCGCGCGAGCTGGTCGAGGTGCACGGCGGTACGCTGACGGCCGCTCTTCACGATGAAGAGATCGCCTTCACGATCAGCCTACCGGCGGCTGCAGAGCTGCAGCCGCCGAAGGCGAAACAGGCGTCTCCGGAAACTTAGCGCGGGCTGCGCGTCGTCTGCCGGCGCGAAAAGCAATCACGACAGTAGACGGGCCGGTCGTTCCGAGGCTCAAAAGGAACCTCGGTCTGGCGGCCGCACTCGGCGCAGGTGGCCGGGAACATCTCGCGATAGCCACCACCGCCACCGCCACCGCCCCCTCGATAGCCACCGCCACCGCCACCGCCGCCGCCACGCTCGGCCTTTCGGGCCTGGCGACAGTTGGGACAGCGCTTGGGCTCGGTGTAGCCCTTACTGGAGAAGAACTCCTGCTCTTCGCCAGTAAAGGTGAACTGCTGCCCGCAGTCCTGACAGGTTAGGGTTTTGTCTGTGTACACTCGACGACCTCTCCTTTTGCATGTTCCTGGTCGTCGGGTGCGTCGCGAACAAATCGCTGCAAGCGAGACCTGGACTTGGATACCTAAGAATATCACAAGTTCTCTCGGGGAGGCAACTAGCGAGTGTTAATTCTTCGTACGTGAGTTCTACCTTGAACTTGACCTCGTCCTGCGTTAGCCTCATCGCGCGAAAGGAATCGGTGGTGGAACGACGCACCTTCGGCTGGCGACAGCTTTTCAGCTCGGTCAACCTGCGTGACTTCCTCGACATGGCGCGCGGAGAGACCATTATGATCGGCAGCTCGTTTCGCCAGGGAGCCGCAGCGCTGCCCAAACTGCCGATAGGGCCGCTGGTGTTCGCCGGCTTTTGGTTGCTTGCTATCGTGCGTAGCGCGCTGCTGGTCCTCGCCGTCGTGTTCTTCGGCGGCACGATCGTGCTGATCAGCGCCGTGCGAACCGTCTCGCGCCTGCTTGGTCGAAACGAACAGAGCCCACCTACTAGCTGATCGAACGCCACGCCGCCGGATCGTTGCGCAAGAAACGCAGCAGCTGGCTCGTCGTGATGCCGAGCGCCTTCGCTGCTTTCGCGTAGCTGCCGCCCGCGGCAGCCAGCGCATCGAGTGCTGTCGCCAGCACGAGCGGATAGTTTGGGTTCCGCGCGTTGATCGCCAGCCGCCCGGCCGCTCCGCGCTGCGCTGTGAACTCCGGCGGCAGTGCCGGCGCTTCCAGATCGAACGGCTGACGCAGCTCGATGGCGATGCGTTCCCGCAAACGTCGGAGCGCGCGCAGGCGGTTCTCCTGCGTGGAGCGCGACTCTTCGCCGTGAGCGCTCACGCCGGACGGCCCGTGGTGCAACCGGACGGCCGTCTCCACCTTGTTCCGGCGCTGTCCGCCGGGGCCGCTCGCCCGGTAGCGCTCCTCGCGGCACTGCCGTAGCAGCGCCTTGTCATCGAGGCGAAGCCAGTCGTTCCGGCGTGAAGTCGCGGCTGCCATCTCGACTCCAATTGTAGCGGCGGGTTTCACCGGCCGATCATGGTTGGTAGGAGTCATGGTGACCCGCCCGGCGCCCCGATCCGCCATCCCAACCGGCCTCGCGATCTTCGTCGCCGGCGTGCTCCTGATCGATGTCATTGGCCTCGCGACCGTCGTCGCCATGATGTGGCGCGGGCATATCGTAGGCGACTGGATCTCGTTCTACACCGGCGGCACGCTGGTACGCACCGGCCACGCCTCGCACCTGTACGACGCTGAGGCGCAGGCCGCCCTCCAGCGGCAGCTCTTCCACGGCGCGAACCCGATGGGGTACCCGCTGCCGGCGTACGTCGCGCTCGCGATCGCGCCGCTGACGAAGCTTTCGTTCGCGGCCAGCTTCCTGGTCTGGCTTCTGGTGAACGTGGCGCTCGTGGCGGTGCTGCTGCGCCTGAGCTGGCGCTGGCTCGAGAGCGTCCCGGTGCCGCTGCGCGCGGTCTTCCTCGTCTGCGCGCTCTCGATCACGGCGCTCGAGGTGCTGATGCAGGGCCAGGTCGATCTGTTCGTCTTCGCCGGCTTCGCAGGATGCTACGCACTGCTGCGCGCCGAGCGGCCGTTCACGGCCGGCGCGGTGCTCGCGCTCGCGCTCTGCAAGCCGCATCTCGCAGCGGCCGTCGTGTTGCTGCTGATCGTGAAGGGTCAGTACCGCGCGCTCGCCGGGCTGGCGGTGGTTGGCGTGCCGCTGCTGATCGCGCCGGCGCTGCTGTTCGGCCCGCACCTGCTTATCGATCAGGCGCGGCTCGTGCTGTCGTATACGCACACCGCGAACAACTACGACGTGAGCGCCGCGATGATGATCAACATCCGTGGCACGGTGGCCAGCCTCACCGGATCGTCGAACGTGCTGCTCTGGCTGCCGTTGCTGGCGCTGATCGCGTGCGTGGCGCTGTATGTCGCTGTACGCGTCTGGCGGGAGCGTCCGGCGCTGCACGCGCAGTCGTGGGCGCTCGCGTTCACGCTCCCGCTGCTGTATTCGCCGCACGTGCACGTCCAGAGCCTCGTCCTGCTCATCGGGGCGGCGGGGCTCTACCTCATTGATTGCCAGTCGAGCGCCCGGCCGGTCGACAACATCAAGTTCGTGCTCTACCCGCTCGTCGCAGTGACGATGCTCTGGTCGCTCAGCCTCTGGGGCGTCTCGCTCATGGCGCTGCTCGTCATGGCGTCGTACTCGCTGTTCGCGCGGCGCTGGCCGGAGCCTGCGGCGGCGCTGGAGCGGCTGCCGGACCGGTCCGAGCTCGCGCTGGCCTCCTGACCCATTTGCTGGCCGCCTGGCCTGCTTGGCCGATAGCGTTCTTC
>JBGQHA010000073.1:0-9173 GCA_041497735.1 Dehalococcoidia bacterium
CCGCGTTCGCCTGCGCGGACGATGACCTGCTGCGCTATCGACAGGCCGGCGGCCACTGGGACTACCGCAGGGAACCGTCCGCCGGCGGTCCCGTCGCAGCGGCGCTGGCATCGCTGCGATCGTTCCACGAACGGCGCTGGTGGATGCCCATCAGCGGCCTGGTCGAGACGGTGATCCGCGAGCGGCGGCTGTTCGAGCTGGCCTTCGCGCACCGGCGTCCGCGCGAGCGCTGGCAGCGCCTCCGCTTCGCGCTCGATCAGGCGCGAGCGTTCGCCGAGGCCGGCGGCCGTACGCTGCGCCAGTTCATCGAGTGGGCGGAGCGCCAGGCCATCGAGGGCACGCGCGTCATCGAGACGGTCGTGCCGGAGCCGGACGACGACGCGGTGCGCATCATGACCATCCACGCGGCCAAGGGCCTCGAGTTCCCGATCGTCGTCCTCGCCGGGCTGAACATCGCTGCGTCGCACAAGCCGAGCCGTGTGCTCTGGGGAGAGGACGGCGCGATCGAGGCCAGCCTGGGCGACGACAGCGCATCGTTCGTGACAAACGGCTACGAGCAGCTCAAGCAACGCGAGAAGGAGATGGACCAGGCCGAGAAAGTGCGGCTGATCTATGTCGCTGCCACGCGCGCGCGCGATCACCTGATCGTCAGCCTGCACCACAAGCGCGACCAGGAGTGCCACGCCAGCGCGATCCATCAGCTCTGCATGGAAGCACGCGAGCTCTGGCGGCCGGCCGAAGCCGCTCAGATCGCGGCGCCGGCCCAGCACGCGCCGTCGACGGCCTTCGACGACAGCGCCGAGCGCCGCGATCGGTGGCAGCGGGAGCGATCGCAGCGCATCGCTGCGCTCAGCCGCGTCCCCGCCATCGCCGCGACGGAAGTTGCCCGACGCGCCGCGCATGCGGAAGACGACCCGAACCTCCAAAAGGAACGTCCGCCAGCGGACGCGCCACCCTGGAAGCGCGGGCGAGCTGGCACGGCCTTCGGGCGCGCCGTCCACGCCGTGCTGCAGACAATCGATCTCGACCGCGGCGGCGATGTCGAAGGTGCGGCCCGCGCGCAGGCCGCCGCCGAAGGCATCCCTGCGCGCGCCGGCGAGATCGCGCGCGCCGCCTTGGCCGCGATCGGCACACCCTGCCTGCGCGACGCTGTCGCCAGCCGCCACTGGCGCGAGCTCTACGTCGCCGCGCCGATCGAGGGCGTCACGCTGGAAGGCTTCATCGACCTGCTCTACGAGACGCCAGACGGCCTCGTCGTCGTCGACTACAAGACAGACGTCGTGCCGGACGCGGCGCGGCTGGACGAGATGCTGCAGCACTATCGATTGCAGGGCGCGGCGTACGCGCTCGCGCTGCAGGAGGCGCTTGGCCGCCCCGTCGCGCGATGCGTGTTCGTCTTTACGCAGGCTTCGGGAGCGCAGGAGAAGGAGCTGCCGGAGCTCGCCGGCGCGATAGCGGAGGTGCGCGAGGTCTTGCGACAGCCGCCGGCGGGCGAGCTAGGCGCTGCGCAGCTGGGTGATGGGGAGCGGCCTGCTCTTCGCCCGCTCGATGAACTCGATGATGACCGAGTTGGCCAGATCCGCCTGCTCTAGATGGAACGCGTGCTTCAGCCCCGGGAAGATGCGCAGCTCAGCCTTCGGGATGCGTCCGGCGAGAATGAACGAGTTCTCGAAATCGATCAGCTCGTCCTTGTCGCCCGTCATCACCAGCGCCGGCTGCGTGACCTCCTGTAGCCGATCATACGCGTCGTGGCGCGAGATCGCCTCCCCCTGGTTGCGCAGGCCGTGCTTGACGGGTGGGTAGCGGATCAGCGACAGCACGAAGTCCTGCAGGTTTGGATCGGACTTCGCGAGCGCGCGGTCCGTCCAGAGCCGCTTCAGGAAGCCGGCGAACCACTTGAGGTCGATGTCGTCTTCCGGCGTGTTCTCGAAGTCCTGGATGTTCTTCTGCAAGTCGCGCGCACCCGCCGCCCGCCGCCCGCCCGGCGACGTGCAGCCCAGCACGAGCGTGTCCACGCGGTCTGGATGGCGCAGCGCCAGCTCCTGCGCGATCATGCCGCCCATCGAGATGCCGAAGACGTGCGCTCGCGGCACCCGCAGCTCGTCGAGCAGCACGGCTGCGTCGCCTGCCATCTGGGGGATCGTATACGGCTCGTCCGGCGCCTTAGTGCGTCCTGCTCCCCGGTTGTCGAACGCGATCACTCGATAGCGCTCGGCCAGACCCGGGATCTGGGGCTTCCAGGTCGCCGCGTTGCCGCCCCAGCCCATGATCAGCAGCAGCGGCTCGCCTTCGCCGTGCTCCTCGTAGTAGAGCTCGATGCCGTTGGCCTCGATCGTTGGCATGGCGCCCTTCTCCCGTTCGAAGTTCGGGCGCTCCCTGCCCTACCAAGGTAGGATCGGCCGCGAAGCCGCCTAACATGAGCGTCAACAGGGAGGAAAGGGGCTTCGGCCTGAAGCTAGACCGAACGGACGGCGAGCCATTCGTTCGCTGTGGGCCAGAGGCGAAGGAGGGCGTTCAGCCCTGCGATCAGGCTGACGTGCCCGCCCTTCACGAGCAGCTCCTGCCTGTCTTCGCTGCCCAGGAGCGACAGAAGCGGCTGCGTCGCCGCCAGCGGCGCGATGTGGTCGTGCTGCGCCATCGCGTTCAGCACCGAGCAGCGCACGTTTTGCAGATCGATCGGCCGGCCGCCGAGCTGCAGCTCGCCCGTCAGCAGCTTGTTTCCCCACATGAGCTCTTTGATGAACTGCCGGTACGCCTCGCCGGGGAACGGGATCTGGTCCATCACCCAGCGATAGTGCACGCGCCAGTTGCGCACGTACTCCGGGTCCCAGAGGTTGTCCCACAGTCGCACGTAGCTCAGCATGCGGTCGAGCGGCCGCAGCATCTCGAGCGACGAGCGGATCATCTCGCCCGGGATGTTGCCCAGCGTGTCAACGATGCGATCGACCTCGAACCAGCGCGGATCGGCCCATGCGCGGAGCAGGCCCATGCCCGCAAAATCGACCGGCGTCGCGACGCAGAGCAGGTTCTTCAGTCCCGCGTCCGGAAACGCCGCGGCGTACATGAGGGCGAACAGACCACCCATGCAGTAGCCCAGAAACGAGACGTCCTTCTCGCCGGTGACCTGCTGCACTTCCGCGACGCAGCGCGGCAGCCGCTCCAGGACGTAGTCTTCCACCCGCAGCACGTGGTCCTCCGGCTTAGGCACACCCCAGTCCACCATGTACACATCGAATCCTTGCCGCAGCAGGTACTCGACGAGGCTCTGGCCGGGGACGAGATCGAGGATGTACGGCTTGCTTATTAGCGACATGACGAAGATGACCGGCACGCGGTACACCTCGTCCACCATGGGCCGGTAGCGGTACAGCCGCATCGTGCCGCGGCTGTAGATCAGCGTTCTCGGCGTGAGCCCGACTTCCGGCTCCCTCCGCCCGACAGCAACGTCGATGCTGCGGCGGGCGCGCTCCACCGTAAGGCGCGCCTCGCGCCGGAACTGGTCGGTGAGCGAACGATCCGTCGTCGCGTTACTTGTCACCATAGCTCGGCCTCGTCGTCCCTTCTGGGGCCGGCCCGGAGCCGCCGACTCCGTTGGGAATCGCTAGCGGCGCAGCTCTTCGGGGATGGGCGCGGCCGACAGGCGCGGTTCTTCACCGTTGGCGAAGACCGGAGGCTGCCTCGTCCGGGAGGGTTCCGCAGCGGGCGCCTCATACACTCGGGCGTCCACTGCCTGAGCAGCGATCTGGAGCGTCTCCTCGATGCGCCCCAGCCGGTCCTCGATGCTGCGCAGCGTCTCGCCCAGGCTGACCACATCGGCACGGGAAGGCATGTTGACGAACTGCAGGTAGCGCTGCATCGCCTCCGCCAGCAGCCGCTGGAGACCAACGTACAGCTCCATGTAGCCGCCCATCGAGCGCGCCGAGGCTTCCTGGCCCAGGGCGTCGTTGAAGAAGCTGTTAACTTGACGCTCAGATTGGGTTAGCCAGTCTCGCCAGAGCTGGACAATGTCCGGCGTCTGCTTCTCGGCCTGATCTGCCATACCGGGTCCTGCCTTTCTTTCCCCACCCAACACACCGTTGGAGTGTCATTCTCGCACCTTTATTGCCTGCTGGCAAGAACGGGACTGCGCGCTCTTCCTTGCCACCCGGCAATATCGAGGGCTTGACAGAGCCACAACATGCGTACGATGATTGGGGGAAGGTCTACGTCGGTTCCAAGGAAGGGGCAGGCTCATGGCTGGCAATGACGCCACAAGTAAGTTCTTCGAGGCACTCAACGAAAGCTCGGACGCCTTCATCGATGCGGTCCGAGCAGCCAACAACCGGACCCACCGCGTCTCGACCGCACTCATCGAATCGGCTCAGGAAGGACAGCGCGAAGCCGTCGAGCTGGCGAAGAAGTGGCTCGGCGCCCCGTTCGACTTCGCCGGGTTCTACAGCGCGCTCATCGAAACCGCGACGCGAGCTCAGGGGCGTACGTTAGAGGTAACCCGCCAGTGGTTCGGCGAGCTGGCCGACGCCCAGAAGGAAACGCGCGAGATCATGCAGCGCGTCGTCCAGGCGAATCGCAGCGCGAACGAGGCCGGCGCCGATGTTGCGCGCGGCGTCTTCAGCCGCGCCAGCGAGGCCGCTCAGTCGGTCGGCAACGGCGATGGCAAGCGCGTTTCCAGCACGAGCCAGGTAGTCTCGAGCCAGCGGCCCGACGCGGTTTCGTAAGCGATTCGGAGACTTGGGCTAACTTCGTTTGCGCTTCGGGCGCCCTACCGACGCCAGCAGCTCCGCCAGCTTTCGATAGACCTGTGGGTTGAACGCGAGGCCCGAGTGCGTGCCGTCCACTCGCGTGTTCAGCGATTCGTCTTCCTCCACGCAGCTCCGCCAGTCAACGACGCCGTCGGTCTCGGTGTAGATCGCAGCGCGCGCGATCGAGGCTGGGAGATCCTCCCGCAGTGCCTCCGCAAAGTCGCACGTGCAGTTCCCGGTGTAACAGGTGTGCGCCACTTCGCGCTTCGCGTTCCCGTTGTTGCGCTGCTGGCTCACGATGCGGCCTCGGACGAAGCCGGCCGCCGCGAGCACCATCGGGTGGACGCGAATGTCGTTGAAGGGGGAGCCGAGACAGATCACCTGCGAGACCTGCTCTGGCCGCCGGCTGGCCGCCGCCCGCGCAATCAGCCCGCCCAGGCTGTGGCCGATCAGGTGCGCCTTCGTTCCCGTCTCCGCCCAGACGCGATCGAGCGTCTCGAAGAGTCGCTCGCGCAGAATGTCCGGGCAGTCAGCATTCCGGCCGATGCGCGAGTAGTACGGCCGGTAGCCGATCCGGCGCAGCCAGTTGTACATCTCGACCAGGTAGTTGTCGGAGCCCAGGAAGCCGGGGATCACGATAACGGGGTCGCCGTTCCCCCGAGGTACGCCGATGCCGTAGTAAACGGGCGATAGGCGCAGCGAGAGCCAGTCGATGCCGAATAGGGCCTCCCGCCAGAGCGGCACTTCCGCTGGTTCAAACGTCGCGGGCACGGTGCGCGCGGCGCTCATTCGCGGCCTCCCCACCTCGCACGCTCAGATCGCGTGCCTGCATAACTATAGCACACCGGCCCGTCGGCTTTCGGCCGGTGCTGGACGCGGCGCGGGAATGAGAGTAAGCTGTTTGAGTACCCGCCTTCTGGTGGATTTAAGGTAGCTCGGCAATGCCAGGCACACTCAATCATCGTCTCAGCGCAACCGATGCGTCGTTCCTGTACTTTGAACGGCCCAACGCGCCGCTGCATATCGGCTCGCTGGCGGTCTACGAAGGCCAGATCTCCCACGAGACGTTCGTTTCGCATATGAGCTCGCGGATGCCGCTCATTCCACGCTACCGCCAGCGGGTAGCCATGGTACCCGCGAACCTGGCCCACCCCACCTGGGAGGACGACCCCGATTTCAGCGTTCGGCGGCATATCCACCACGTCACACTGCCTCCTCCTGGCACCGATGAGCAGCTCCGTGAGCTGACGACCAGTCTCTTCCCGCGGCCGCTCGATCGCGAAAAGCCGCTCTGGGAGATGTTCGTCATCAACGGCCTGGAGCACGACCGTAGCGCGATGGTCTCGAAGGTCCATCACTGCATGGTCGATGGCGTCTCCGGCATCGAGCTGCTCGTCGCGACGCTCGACATCAGTCCGCAGCCGGCGCCGCCGCCCGAGGACGACGGCTGGAAGCCGCAGCCACTGCCGAGCGCCACCGAGCGGCTGACCCAGGCGTTTTGGGACCAGGCACGCGCCCAGATGGACCTGGCACGCGAAGTGCAGGAGAGCTTCCTCAACCCGCGGCCGAGCATCCAGCAAGGCCTCGATGTGCTGCGCGCGATGACATCGGCGTCGACATGGGCGATGCGCCCGGCGCCGCGCACGCCGTTCTCGGCCCCGATCGGGCCCGACCGACAGGTCGCCTTCAGCGACATGTCGTTCATCGAGATCCGCCAGATTCGCACCTCACTCGGCGGCACCGTCAACGACGTCGTGCTCGCGATCCTCGCGGGCGGTCTGCGCAAGTACTTCCTGCATCACGGTATCTCTCTCGAGGGCTGGCAGCCGCGCGTCGGGATTCCCGTGAACGTCCGGACGGAGGATGACAAGGGTGCCCTGGGCAACAGGATCTCCGCCATGGTGGCGCGCCTGCCGATCGGTGAAGCCGATCCCGCCGAACGGCTCAAGCAGCTTCGTGAGCAGCTCGATCAGAGCAAGAAGGAGAACCAGGCCGGCGCGTTCGACAGGCTGCTGCGCATCGCCTCGCTCGCGCCCGTGCCCCTCCAGGCGCTGGCGAGCTACACGACCGTCAACACCACGATCAATATGATCTGCACCAACGTCCCGGGCCCGATGATCCCGCTCTACTGCGTCGGACACTTGCTGCTGACGCACCACCCGCTAGTGCCCCTCAGCCTCGATATGGCGTTGGGCGTGGGAGTGACCAGCTACAACCAGCGGCTCTTCTTCGGTCTGACGGTGGACCCGAAGACTGTCTCAGATGTCGATCTGCTCAAGCAGTACCTGGACGAGTCGTTCCTGGAGCTGCGCGCGGCCGCGGGCGTCGATGTGACCGACGTGCCCGACTTCGCGGCGACGCATCACAAGAACGGCGGCACCCACGCCGCCGAGCCTGCTGTCTCCGAGCGTCCTGCTTAGGACTTCCGAGCGCCGGTGGCGCTCAGGTACTCCGTATTCGTGAAGCCCGCCAGATCGTGCGTCATAATCAGCAAATCGCGCGTCTTGCCGTCGCGGTCGACGACGAAGTCGGCCAGCAGCGCCTCCGGACGGAAGCCGAGCCGCTCGAACGTCACGCGCGCGCCCTTCTGATCCGGCGTCATCTGCGCCGTGATCTTGCGCAGGCCGATGTCCCGCGCGATCGCGAACACCTCATCGACGAGGCGGCGGCCCAGGCCCTGCTTCCGGAACTCGGCTCCCACGTTCACGCGGATCTCGCCGAGGTGGCGGTTCCACATCGCATCGTTGTGGTGGATGCTCGCGTATCCGACGACCTTGCCGCCCTGCTCGGCCAGCACCGTGGTCGTCCGGCCGGCCTCGACGTTGTTGATCCATTCGACCATCCCCTCAGGCGAGGTGATATCGAGCCGGAGGAAGAGCAGGTCATCGTGCGGCAAGTGGCGCGCGAACTCGAGGATGGCGTCGCGGTCGGCCGGCTCCATGAGCCGCAGGGTCAACGTGCCCCCTTCGACCGGAAGCTCGCGCGGGAAGCGTCTCGTGAAAGACTTGCCGTTCTCACTCATGGCGCATATACCCTACCCGCTCCGATGGCCGTTGTCTAGTCCCAAAAGTCCAGCGCCTGGCGCATCGTCTGCTCGAACTGCGCGTCGTCGAGCTGCTTCTTGAGCCCGCCGATCATCTCGGCGTCCTGCCCGACGAGGTAGCGGAGCTTCGGCTCCTTGTCGTAGACCGCGTTGTGGATCGTCTCGGCGACGATCTGCGGGTCCGCCCGTTCCGCGGCCGCCGGCAGCTTCGTCAGCGACTGCTCGAACCGCTGCTCCAGGTCGAGGTACGGCGAGCCTTCGGTGAAACGCCGTGCGACCCGCCGCGTGTTCTCGATATTCGTCTGGAAGCCGCCCGGCTCGATCAGCAGCACGCGCACGCCGAAGGGATGGAGCTCAAAATGCAGCGCCTCACTTGCCGCTTCGAGTGCGAACTTGCTCGCCGAATAGATGCCCCCGAAGGGCGGCGGCACGCGGCCGGCGAGCGAGGAGACATTCACGATCGTGCCCGAGCGCTGCTCGCGCATCTTGGGCGCCACGTGACGGATCGTGTTCAGCGCGCCGAAGAAGTTCGTATCGAAGATCTCGCGCGCCTCGCCGTCGTCGGTTTCCTCGATCGGCCCGTGCGCGCCGATGCCCGCGTTGTTCACCAGCACATCGATCCGCCCGACCGTATCGATCACCTGCCGGACCGCGCTCGCGACCGACTGCTCATCCGTCACGTCGAGCGGCACAACCTCGATCTGGATGTTCTCCTTCCTTGCGATCTCCTCCAGCGCGGCGCCCTTCTTCGTGTCGCGCATGCTCGCGAAGACGCGGTCGCCGTTGCGCGCGAACTGTAGGGCCGAAAGCAGCCCGAACCCGCTGCTGCATCCTGTAATGAGTACGACTGCCATGACGGGGTCTCCTTCTGTTGTGGACTGATTACCAGCGCAGCGATTGTAGCAGAGCGGGCCGCGCGTCGGTACCGTGCTTGATTGTTTGATTGAAAATCGGCAAAAGGTTGAGCACATGAATCTGAAACGAGCGAATTTCGGCGCAATTTCTTGATGGTTTGCATCGCCGTCGATCAGGGCGGCAGTCTTCGGGGCGACGGCGGGCGTTCTTCGGGCCATAGCGAGAGCGTAAGGGACGCGGAAGAGATGTCGAACGGCCTGGCGGCACCCGACCTCTCCCCTAACCCTTCTCCTAAGAGGAGAGGGGGCTGCGCCACGCCGAAAGACAGACCTAACACCTCGCCAGGGCTGAAAGACCTGGCCCTCGCAGGTGATCGATGGGCATGGATCTGTGTTCCTCGGGCACGGCGAGATTCCTCGCTGTCGTCCCGATACATCGGGACTAGCCGCTCGGAAGGACGGCGGGGTGGGCCGGCCGACGGCGGCGGGGCCTGAGGTCAGCCTATCCCTCAAGTCGTGGTCTCCGCTCAGGCGGTA
>JBGQHA010000074.1:0-9079 GCA_041497735.1 Dehalococcoidia bacterium
CCGGGACTACCGGCTGGGATGCGCATTTCGCCAGCGATGTCGCGACTCCTCTAGCTCTTGGGGCCGGATGAACGGCCCGTGCTGCTTAGCACAGTATCGCTGAGCGAAGGCGGGTGAGTTGTTGCCGAACTATTACGGTTGGGTCGTATTTCGAAAGGACGGGTAGGGTCGGGAGCCGATCAGGCCCGCTGTGCGGAGTTCCTCAATCGCAGAGTGCGGCCGAGGCGGACTGACAGCGGAGACCGCTTCGCAGGCTTGATATACTCTCCCCACTATGGTGGGCCAATCTGGCACCGTCATGATCCTGTTTACCGATCTCGCCAACTCGACCGAGCTGCTCCAGCGCGCCGGCGACGAGGACGCCCAGCGCATCTTCAAGGCGCACTACCAACTGCTGCGCGATGGTACAAGCACCGACTCGGTCTTCGATCAGGCGAACCGGCTACTGGAGGACACGAAGATCCGCTACCGCTACGACGCTAACGGCAACCTGATCGAGAAGACGGACAAGGTGACCGCCGGCGCGACGCTTTACACGTACGATGCCGAAAATCAGCTCATCGGCGTCCGCTTGCCCGGGGCAGCAGGGACTACCACGTACCGGTACGACGGCTTGGGCAGACGCTCGAGAAGCGCTTCAACAGCAGTTGCGCGCGGTACGTCTACGACAACGAGGACATCCTGCTGGAGTACGACGGCTCCAACGTCCTGAAGGCGCGCTACACGCACGGCCCAGGCATCGACGAGCCGCTGGTGATGGAGCGCGATCTCAACAGCAGCGGGGCATTCGACGCGAATGAGCGCTTCTACTACGACGTCGGCGGGCTGGGCAGCATCATGGATGTTACGGACGCCACGGGCGCCGTGCGCCAGGCGTACGTCTACGACTCGTTTAGGAACATTGTAGCCGCGAAGTGCGGCGCGTTGACGTTCACGGGTATCGACGCAGCGCGCACCGCGCTCGGAAACCCAGTGACATGCCTGGCCAGCCCCTATATGTACACGGGCCGAGAGCTCGATGCCGACACCGGCCTCTACTACTACCGGGCGCGGTATTACGACCCCCAGACGGGCCGGTTCCTGCGCGAGGACCCAATTGGACTCACTGCAGGGCTGAACTTCTACGCGTACGTGGGGGCCAATCCGATCAACTATTTTGACCCTCTTGGTGCCAAGGGGACTTTGGTAATCAATGTGAATGGCGGAGGCGGCGGTTCCGTAGACGGCCATGCCTGGATAACCTACACGCCTGAAGGCGGGGCTACCGCGACCTATGGAACATGGGACTTGAATCGCGGCACCTGGGGTCTGAAAGAAGACCGTGAACTTGGTAGCGAATCGACGGCTTCGTTGGCGACACAGCTAGATGACGCGCAAGAGCGTGACCTCATGAACTACATCAAGGCCGTTGCCGGCAAACCAACGGATGACCAATGGGGAATCTTGAACAATTGTGCGAATTTTGCGGCAGGGGCCTGGACGGCTTCAGGTCAACCGAGCCTCGGCTTTCGCAACTGGCTTGGAATACGCAATCCAAATAGCCTTGGTGACTCGATCGAAGCGAGAAAGAAATTTAGTGGGACGGGAAAGGAAGAGCAGTCGTCCTCCTCGTCCTCCTCGTCCTCGTCTTCATCGCGGTCGTCTTCTTTCTAGACATGCCAGGGTTGTGTCTGAGCTGCTCCCGTCGGCGTGGACGACGTCGCGGGCGCCCCACTATCACCCCGGAGGCCGGGAATCGGGAGACACCGACCTTGGGAAGGATGGTAGGGAGGCGTATCTCGTTGGCCTTGTGCGTTAGCTACCCTGCCGGAAGCGTCCGAGATAACCGAATACGCTCACGCGGTACGAGTCAGGAAGAGGCCGCCGGGCTCCACGGTACGCTGAGCTCGCGGCCTGTCTGGCGGGGCCGAGGTTGCTCCTCGGCATGTCAGCGCTGGACCGAGTCCCTCGAGGAGACCTTTCTATGCCCTTCAAACGCAGGAGTCGGAGCTCTGGCACAGACGCTCGGCCAAAACGGCTCTGGCAGCCCAACTACTAAGCACGCTCTTATAGGCAAAGAGTTGCTTATTGACAGCGGGCATGCATCGTGAGATAAGTGACTCCCAACAAGTAATCAGAGAAGGAGATTGTGTGAACCATGCGTGATGGCGCGAAACACGATGTTGCTGGGCTTGAAGAACGTATCAAGGTATTGGTGTCTGAGCTCTCAGGCTTGGCAACGAAGGCGGAATTCGAAGAGATGATAAAGCTAATCTGGGAGAAGGGACATACCACGCCGGCAGAGGCGATGTTCGTCCACGGCGTCGTCGACAGCATGCTGGCGCAGACAAGGATGATGGCGGGACTCAAGCAGACCTTACTTACGGGCAATCGGGAGATTATCGCTGAGGTCCAACGTTCAGCCGCCCGCTGAGGCGATGGCCTCGCATATCTCCACTGATGGGCAAGCAAGCCGGCGTAGCCAGGTGAAGGGAAGGGGCACGTTAGGAGACGCTGCCCCTTTGGTCTATTGGCTGCGCGTTCCGCCAGGAATCTTGCTGATTGTTCGACGTTCAAATGAGACGTTGGCGATGTCTTTTGGTAGCTCTTCTACCTCGCCGTGAGCACAAGCCCGCTCGAACATTTCACGCACGGTCGACAACAACTCACCATCGCCGATGACGATGACGTGCGGAACCGTATTCCGTTGAATTCGATAGGCGCTCGCGTCGACATCCAAGCCGAATACTAGGTCGCGGCACACCTGGTAGCCTTCGCCCGCTGTCTTTATGTCTTCGTAGTGGAGCGCCAGCAGCCACTTGATCCCGGCCGTGCCTCCCATTCGAAAAGCGCGAGACTATCCTCCCGTCCAGCGACGTTCCAGATCGGCTCACTGAAGATCGTGTGCTCGTTGATATCTGAGGAGTCAGGGAACCAGAAGAGGGAGCGACCGCCTTCGGCCTCGCACCAGCGCGCGGCGCCATCGCGCTTCGGCGGGCTCTACTGCCCCACGCCGGACACGTCATCACCGTCCGGCTGGTGCAGCTGGCGGCCGGGTGAAGAGGGCGCAAGGTCGCGTTCTCGCGCTCGAGAATGCCGAAGCGTCCTACGCGATGAGACACCGACACCCTGAGTTCCGGGTTGGCGGCGCGCAACCATTCTGCGACGCGGAGTCCATCGTCCGGATACGCGGTGCCAAACACCGCGGTGATGCGGCGAGACTCGCGGCGACGCGGCCGATTTCGCCCCGATCGAGCGGCCTGATCGCCCGTCCGTCATATTCACGGCCGCCATGCACGAAGAACACCGGGTTCTGGACAGCGGCCCGCAGATCGCCGGGCCAATCGATCATCGGCGTAGCGACTCGGAGACCGGCGAGCCCACGCGAATCGCAGCGGCGGACTCAAGGCCGCGCCGCTCCACGAGGGCATTCGTGAAGGCCGTGGTTCCGATGTGAACCCGATCGATCGAACCTGTGCCGCAGACGCGGCCCATCGCTGCCAACAGGCCGCTCTCGACGTCGGGCGTCGTGGGCACTTTCGCCCAGGCCTTGATCTTGCCTGCGTCGAGACGCACCGCATCCGTGTTCGTTCCGCCGACGTCCACGCCGATGATCGTGGTCATGAGCCGTCACCCGAACCAGCTTATGGCGACGACGCTAAGGATGCAAAGGCCGGCGAGGTGAGTTGTCCGCAGCTAGAGCATGACGCCTCGAGGACGGAGCCGCAGGCGTTGCAGAATCGGGCTGCGCTCGGTTGTCCTGGCCGCACTGCTTACACTGCATGTCTGCTCCACTCCACAGTCTGAACGCGATGCGTACCGGAGAGTCCCTTCAGCCCCACTTCGCGGACTGTGCCGAACTCGGCCTCCGCATCAACGAGCTGCCGGAACGTCGATGACACCAGGATCTCGCCGCCCTCGGCCTGATCGGCGATGCGCGACGCAAGGACCACGTTCGTGCCGTAGAAGTCGCCGGCTTCGCGCACCGCTTCGCCCGTGTGCAGGCCTATGCGTACGTGGAGCGGCTGCTCAGAGTGCTCGCGGTTGTAGGCCGCGAAAGCGGCCTGGATCGCCACCGCGCAGCGCAGCGCCTTTTCGGCCGACTGAAAGGCGACCATGAACGCGTCGCCGATCGTCTTCACCTCGTAGCCATTGTGTGCAGCGATCTGTTCGCGGATGATCGCATTGTGCTCATGCAGCAGGGCGACCCACGCCGCATCGCCCAGACGCTCGGCTAGCGGCGTCGAGTCCTCGATATCGCTGAACATCAGCGTCACCTTGCCGTCGGGCGCGGCGTGGATGCTGATATCGGGGCGCTCGCGCTCCACCGCGAGCGTTACAGCTTCGATGGACGTGTTGATGCCTGACAAGGCGGCGCCCTGCAGTTGCAGCTTTCGGGTGATCACCTGGTCCAGGTAGAACTTGGCGCCGTGCTGGCGAAACAGCTCGCCCGCCTGGTCCAGGAGGCGCATCGCCTCTGCTATGTTGCCGCGCCGCTCAGCGATCTCGGCGAGACCCTGCAAGCAGCGCCCCGCCTCGACTGGGCAGCGCTCACGTTGGCACCAGGCGAGGCCGCGCCGGAAGCTCGCCTCCGCCTGCTCAATGCGGTTGAGGTGCAGCAGTAGCGCGGCCCACGCGCGTTGCCGGCATCGACCGCTAGGGTCGAAGTCATTTCCGTAACCGCCGGAAGCGAGCACCGCGTTGAGGAAGTCTTCGTCAGCGAGCGCGGCCAGCGCCTCGTCAAGCGACACAAACACCGCGCCGTGCAGCGCGATACCATTGATGATCTTTGACGTCGGGTTGTTCGCCATCGCTTCGCGCATGCGCGCGAACTCCTGCCTTGCTCTGTCAACCTGTCCCGCGTTGAACAGGACCCGCGCACGCGCCGCGTGTATCTGTCCCAGATACAGCGGTGCGCCACCGACCATAGCCGGGTCCGGCAAAAGCGCGACCGCCTTCCCGAGATCGCCCGCCTGCTCGGCACGGTTAGCCCGCAGCACGTACAGCAGGTAGCCACTATCCGGGCCCCGCTCCTCAGCAAGCGCATCAAAGGCCTCGAACTCACAACGGGCCAACAGCGTGGCGGCGACGAAGTCGGAAGAGACCTGTTCGACGAAGCGAATGTGGTGCCGGCGGCCGTATGCCAAGGCCTCCTCACCTGCAGCACGCGTTTGGGCCAGGTCTCCAATCAGGAGCAGATTGAACGCCCGACTTTGGAGAGCTACCGCGGCGTCCCTAATATTGCCTGTGTTCGCGAGCCGAGCATGCGCTTCGGCGAAGAGCGCCGCCGCCCGCCCGTAATCGCCGTCCATATTGGCCTGTAAGGCATCCGCGTACACGAGCAGCGCCTCTACATCCTCGAAGCTGTGCGAACGGGCAAGCTCCGCAGCCCGCTGCCTCATACTCGCCGCTTCTCCGCCGTCCAGCTGAAGCGCGAGGGCAGGGTCCGCCATATGGGCGAGCAGCTGCGCTTCCAGGTGGGGCTCTTCGGCGCCTAGCGTCCCGAGCGCTTCCTTCGCGAGCTGTATGTGGCGGCCGGGCGGCGCGTCGATGCGCAGCGCTTCGAGCGTGGCGCGTGCGATACCGGCGCCGTCGCCGCGCTGGCGGTAGACGGTGATCGCGCGCATGAGCGATCGCCACGCCGCGCGGTAGTCGCCTGCGTTGCGCGCGCACGAACCCATCGACGTGAGCAGCTCGGACTCGTCCTCGCCGAGCCGGTCCTCCGCCTCGCTGACGAGCGTCAGACAGTCCTCGTAGTGTTTCACCGCTTCGTCCCAGGCGGACTGCGCTTCGGCCTGCTGCGCCGCCAGCTTGGAGTAGCGCACCGCCTTGGCCGCATGGCGCGGCGTCACCATCGCCGCCTCGGCGAAGTGCTGCGCGAGCCGGCTCGCGCGCTCGTCGGCGCGAGCGCCCCAGCGCCGTTCCAGCGCCTCGCCCACCTGACCGTGCAGCCGGACGCGCCGCGTGGTGGAGAGCTCGCCCAGGAGCGTCTCCTGCATGAGGGCGTGCGTGAAACGGTACCGGCCCGGCTGCTCCATCTCCTCGATGACGCGTGCCTCAAGCCCCTCCTCTATCAGCCGCAGCAGCTCGTTCTCGTCGCGTTCGCCCAGTAGCGTCAGCGTGTCGTAGCTGAACTCGCGGCCGATCACCGCGGCCACCTGGAGCAGCTCGTTCGACTCTTCGGAGATGCGGTCGAGCCGCCTGCCGAGCGCCTCGCGCACGCCGTCGGGCACGGCGATGTCGGACACGGAGTCGGCCGTCAGGGTGCCCTCTTGGGCCATCAGGTTAACCACTTCGGAGAGGAAGAACGGGTTGCCTTCCGTCTCCTCGAAGATGCGCTCGGCGACGGGCCGCGACGGCTCGATGTTGGCGACGCCGCGGATGTAGCCGGCGACTTCGTCGCGCGACAGGCCGCGTAGCACGACGCGCTGGAAGCCGGCGCCGCGATTGAGCGTGGCGAGCGCCTCCGAAAGCGGATGGCCGCGCACGAGATCCGTATCGCGGTAGGTGCCGATAACGAGCACGCGCATGTGTGACAGGTCGCGCGCCAGGTGCTGGAGCAGGAGCAGCGTGGGCTTGTCCGCCCAATGCAAGTCGTCGATCGCAATGATCAGCGGCGCTTGCTTCGCCATCGCCCGGACGAACGTTGTGTACGCGTCGAAGAGGCGGAACTGCGCAGCTTCTGGATCGTCGAGCGCCTCAGGCTCAACGAAGTTAGGGCCGCGAAGCTCAGGGAAGATGCTCGCCAAGACGCCGGCCTTTCCCTGCATGTCCGGCTGCACCAAAGCGAGGTCGTGGGTGGACCCGTACATGCGGCCGACCTGCACCCAGGGCCAGTACGCCGGAGCGCCGGCCGCCTCGTGTGCGGCGCCCCAGAGCGCAAGCCCACCGCGAATGCGGGCGTACGTCTCCAGCTCCTGCACGGTGCGCGTCTTGCCGATGCCCGGCTCGCCGACGAGCATAACGAGCGAGCCGCGGCCGGCGAACGCTTCGTCGAAGGCGCGGTGGAGGCGCTCCAGCTCCTGCTCGCGGCCGACGAAGACGCCGCGAGCGAGGCGATCGAGCACGTTCGACTCGGAGTGGGACGCGCTCTTCTGCGTAGGGTCTACGCGCTCGATCGTCGCCAGCGCGTCGGCCGCCGATTGGGGGCGCTGGCCGGGGTCTTTCGCGAGCAGGCGGAGGATCAGCTCCTCCAGATCCGGCGGGCAGTGCTCCGTGTACCAGGAAGGGGCGACGGGCGGCACGTTGATGTGTTGGCTGATCACCGCCGTCGGGTCGTCGCCGGGGAAGGGCGTCCGGCCGGCGACCATCTCATAAAGCATCGCGCCGAGCGCGTACAGGTCCGAACGCGCCGTAATGTCACCGCCCAGGGCTTGTTCAGGGGGCATGTAGCTGACGGTGCCGACGATCATACCCTGCTGGGTGAGGCGCGATCGATCGAGGCTGACCGCCAAGCCGAAGTCGCCGATCTTGGCCGTGCCGTCCGCCGTGAGCCAGATGTTGCCGGGCTTGAGATCGCGGTGAACGACGTTCTGCGCATGGGCGAACTCGAGGCCTCGGCAAGCGTCCTTGGCGATTGCAAGCGTTCGCTCCAGCGGTAGCGGACCGGCTGCCTCTCGAAGGGCGGCCGCCACGTCGCCTGCCATCAACTCGGTCACGATGAACGGCTGACCATCGTGCTCGCCCAAGTCGAAGACCGACACGATGTTCGGGTGTGCACCGAGCCGTCCCAGCGCCTGTGCCTCTTGTGTGACGCGTTGGCGCCCGAGCGTGTCGAGCCCTTCGGTCTTGATCAGGGCGAATGCCACGTCCCGATCTAATAGTGTGTCGTGGGCCTCGAAGACGCGCTTCTTGGCGCCCTCGCCCAGGAATCGCCGAACCTGGTAGCGGCCTGAGGCGAATGATGATGGCAGCGCTTCGGCGGGGACCGCGTCGGGCCGCTGAGCCACCGAGCGCTGGCCGATTGACTGGCCACACGAGTCGCAGAACTTCTGACCGCTGGGGTTGGACGTGCCACAGGCCCGACAGACGAAGCTATCGCCGAGCGTTGTCGAGCACTCGCCGCAGTACTTAGCGCCGTCACGGTTCTCGTGGCCGCATGATGGACAGTGCATTGGTCTTTGCTCGGCTTCCGGAATCAGAGCCTAGTATACATATCTTTGTGATTGGAGACGGGTAACCTAGCTTGTGTGACTTGTGCTCCGCAAACCGAATCTGGCGGGGATGCTTGTCGGGCAGCTCCGAATCCGTGAGCGAGAAGGATGAGCAGCAGCTTCCGCGAAAACGCCGCCGAGATGGCGGCCGTGGAGGTCAGAGATCGTGTCTGGAGCGGGAGACGAGACTCGAACTCGTGAATGCGCCTCAGGGGCCGATTCTTCATTGCTCGTCCAGCCGGCGTTAGAGGCCAGCGTAGCTATGGAGGCGGGCCGTCCACAGGTTGACCGGCGAAGTACGTGAAGAGCACGGCTGCGTAGCCCACCACCAGCAGCGCCGCCGGCCGCATGCCTGTCCAGCCCCGAAGAGCGCGCATGTGCAGGTAAACGCCATAGATGAGCCAGGTGACTAGGGCGGACGTTTCTTTGGGATCCCATCCCCAGTAACGTCCCCAGGCGGAGTTGGCCCAGTAGGCGCCGAGAATGATGCCGAGCGGGCATGAGCGGCTGGATCCCGGAAGGGAAGAAGGCCGCTGCTGTCGCCATGAGCCCTAGAACCACAGGCTGGAGGAAGGCGCCCAGGGCGCGTTCCCCGTACCGGCGCTCGAAGATGATGTAGAAGCATGACACCGCCAGCAAAAGCTACCGTGAACTCCCACAAGTCCGCCCACGGTGCCTGGTCGGTGGCCCGCCAGCGGGACAAAGAGGCAGACGGCCAGAAATGCCGCCGCCGTCCAGGTGGCCAGCGTATCACCGTGGCCGCAGAAGTCAGGAAGGCGCTCCAGCGTGGTCGTGGCCACGCTGGCGCGCCTCACTTTCGCGAGAGGCCACCCCTGGTCTACGAGCGGCGGCAGGGTGGCGCAACCCGGTGCCGGCGAAGGCATGGACCCAGTAGAAGAGGACAGCACCAGCGGTAGCGATCAGCGCCAGCCAGAACGTCGTCTCGA
>JBGQHA010000075.1:0-9021 GCA_041497735.1 Dehalococcoidia bacterium
CGGTCGCGCGGCTACGCACGCGCACACTTTCGCGTGATCGATGAGCGGTTGCTGGCGCAGCTGAGGCGCGACTTCAAGATCGACCCGCACCCCAGCGGCTGGGAGCCGAACAGCGGCCGTCCGGTCGAGTGGGAGATCGAGATCGACCTGGAGGACGCGATCAGGCAGCTCGGGCAGGTCGTCTGATGCCGCAGCTCACGATCAGCGCGACGAAGGACTCGTTCATGAACGCCGTCAGCGGGGATACGAACTACGGGGCGAACCCGCTGGTCGCGATGGGCGTGCTCATTCTGGGCAGCGGGAAGACGCAGCTCAACCGCGCGATCGGCTACTTCGACGTCTCCGGCCTGCCGGCTAACGCGTTCGTCCAATCGGCGAAGATGCGACGCTCGCTGACCTTCGTCGATCCCACCGGGCACTCGTGCACGATCTACCGCTGTACGCGGCCGGCACAGTGGACGGAGAACGGCGTCACGTGGAACAAGTACGACGGCGTGAGTGCCTGGACGGCCGCCGGCGGCGATTACGACGCGATCACGCCGGCGCCCATCTCGTACCACGAACCGCTGGTGAGCGGTACGCACGAGATTCCCGCGCTGGGCGGGTTCGTGCTGGACGCTATCGCACTGCGGGGCGGCGGTGTCTCCGTGATCATGAGGAACGACGACGAAGCACCCAGCGCCTCCCAGCGTTCGACCTGGCAGGCCGGCGCCTCGTGGCAGCTGGTGATCGACTACGAAACGCTCGCGCTGGGCGGGCCGGAGCGCATTTCGTTCGGGAGCAGACGGCCTCGCGCGGCGAGGAGGGCGGCTTCAGCGCCGAGCCCGCGACGGCCGGCGCGGCCATGAAATCGGCTGGAGGTGGCAGATGAGTAGCCTGGCAAGCCTTCGCGCGGATGTGCGAAGGGATCTGCATGATGAGGATGCGACCGCGTATCGCTGGACGGACAACGAGGTCGACCGGCACATCAAGCGTGCGCTGCGGGAGTACTCGCTCGTGAACCCGCTCGAGCAGAAGGCGGCGCTGACGACAACTTCGAACACGCGCGACGTCTCGATTGCGTCACTGACGCCGCGCCTCCGCGTTGTGGCGGCGGAGTACCCGACCGGCGACTACCCGCCTTCGTTCGTGCCCTTCTCGGTCTGGGGCGACACGCTTACTCTCGATCTCACGGGCGCGCCGAGCGGCGTCCAGAACGTGAACGTCTACTGGCACACGGTACACGCGATCAACGGCTCCGTGACGTTCCCGAGCACGCACGACGACATCATCTCGGGCGGCGCGGCGGGATACGCGGCGCTGGAATGGGCCTCATTCGCGTCGAACCGCGTGAACGTCGGCGGCTCTGACGCCTGGGGGCGCTACATGGACTTCGCGAACGTGCGGCTCGAGGCGTTCCGCAAGGCGCTGCGCGAGCTGCCCGCCGCGAACGCGCTGCGGACCGGGCAGCTCTACACGCCGCAAGCCGCGCGGCTGCACAGTCAGACGACGGACCCCGGGCCGGTATGAGATCGCTGCCGGCACCCCTCCTCGCCGCGCAGAAGGCTGCGAGCGGCGTACCGCTCGTGCGGGCCATAGCGAAGAACGAGGTGCGCGGGCAGCGCCACCTCGTGTTTTCGCAGACCTTCTCGAACGCAGATGCGGACGACGAGCACGGCGCCGCCGGCGACAGCACGTACCTGCATCGCGCTCGCGTTCGCGCCGCCAACGCGCAGTACGAGCGCAACGCGGGCAGCGGCTGGTCGACGCTGAGCTCAGCGAACGATGCGGTCCACGTCGCGATCGCGGCGGTAAACAACCAGCGCGTGATCGTTGTCTACAACCGCGGCACCGGCATCTACTACCGCGAGAGCACTAACCAAGGCTCGTCATTCGGCGCGGAGACGCTGATCTTGACCGCAGGCGCGACGGTGAACGCCCTCGCGGTCGCGTACAGGAACACGAGCGGCGACCTGGCGGTCTTCTGGGCGGAGGGCGCGACGCTGCGACGGGTCAGGCGCACGAGCGGCACGTTCGGCTCGGCGGCGAGCTGGACGCAGAGCGCGAACTCGATCAACGGGCTGGCGGCCGCCTGGTTCGGCGACTTCGACCTGGTGCTGACCGGCACGGACACGAGCAACCGTCCGACGCTCTGGTCGCTCATCCTGGGCGACGGCTTCTCGTTTACAAGTGATACGTGGACGGCGTTCTGCATCCAGGCACAAGCAGAGTCGGACGAGCAGGTTACGTTTCAGGCGCCCTCCGTGGCGGTCATCCAAACGCACCGCATCACCTTCGTCGAGAAGTACACGGGCACACCCGCCTACACGCGGACCTACTGGTCGGCCGCGGCGCTCTCCGGTTCGTTTTCGGCAGGAAACTGGGAGTGGCTCGATCCGGTGCCGCTGAACAACTCGACGAACGACGGCTATGCCGTGACGAAAGGGAAGACGCCGGAGCAGGCGATCTACTCGCGCCCGGCGCAGGTGCTCGAGGCGCCGACCGCGGCAGTGACGCTGGACATGACGGCAGACCTGATCGAGGCGCGGATCGAAGAAGCAGACGGCCTCACCCAGCGCGGGGAGCTGGTGTTCGACAACTCGAACGGGCAGTATGCCGGCCCACCGGCGCCGATCGCGATTCACCGCACGATGGAGCTGGGACTGGGGTACGACACCAGCTACTCGCTCGTGCCGGCGCAGTCGATCGTGGGCTGGGAATACCGGCGCGACGGCGGGCGGAGCCGGTTCGTCCTGCGCACCCGGGGGAACGACTACTGGCTCTCGCTGGCGCGCACACGTACGTCGATCGTCGAAAGCCGTGTGATGACGCAGATCGCGCGGGCGGCGGCCGCTCGCGCCGGACTCGACTTTCTGGCGACGGGCGCCAGCACGCGCGCGTCGACGTTCGTCGTCGAGTGGGCCGTGCACCCGCAGCAGACACAGCTCGAGGTGCTCCGGGCGCTGGCGCAGATCATGGCTGACGACTACTACACGTACTCGGTCGGCACGCTGAAGATCACGGAGCCGCTGGCGAGCCAGAGCGTGGACTACACGTACGGGACCGACCACGCGATCTACCGTTCGCGCTTCGCGAACGAGGCGGCGGTCAGCGTTGTCGAGGTCGTCGCGTCGGGTGTGCTTGGTCAGGCGTTCGATTTCGTGCGCATGAACGACGAGAAGCCGCTGCAGGACCGGCGACGATCGCCGCACGAGACGATCGCCGCGGATGCCTCGGACAATGCCGCGGCGCGGCTGCGCAAGGCGACGCTGGGCAAGCGGCTGGGCGAGCTGGTGACCCCGCCGAACTGCGGCCTGGAGATCGGCGATGTGATCGCCTTCAGCGACCCGAGCATCGGCGCGGGCCAGCAGAACGCGCGGGTGGCGAGCATCGTGACGCTGCACCGCCGCGACGGCACTGCGGTGTTCGAGCAGCGCGTGGCTCTGGGAGGGGTGTGATGGCAGCTGTGCTGTTACCCGGGACACTGAGGTCCTTCAACTCGGGAACGTACAAGGCGCGTGTGACGCTGACCGGCTCGCTCCAGATGGGTATCGATAGCCTGCCGGTGAGCCGCGCCATCTCCTCGGTCGAGATGGTGGCGGGGCGCAAGGTGGCCGTGCTCCTCCTCGATGAGACGAAGGCGACGGACGCTGTGGTGGTGGCGGTCTGGACGTAAGGGCCGTCGGCACGGTGGTACAACGTCTTATGGATAGATGGGTCGACATCTTTCGTTTTGTGGTAACGTAGACTTCGATGACCGCTGACCGCATTCTGGCAGCGCAGCACAATGATGACGACGATGTCATCGAGACGTCGCTCCGGCCGCGCACGCTGGCTGAGTACATCGGCCAGGAGAAGGTCAAAGACAACCTCAGCATCGCCATCGAGGCGGCGAAGCAGCGCCACGAGCCGCTCGACCACGTCCTCCTCTACGGCCCGCCTGGGCTAGGCAAGACGACGCTCGCCAACATCGTGGCCGCCGAGATGGGCGTCAGCATCCGCACGACTTCCGGTCCGGCAATCGAACGGCCGGGGGACCTCGCTGCGATCCTGACCAACCTCCAGCCGGACGACGTGCTCTTCATTGATGAAGTACACCGGCTTCCGCGCACGGTCGAGGAGATCCTCTACCCCGCGATGGAGGACTGGGCGCTCGATCTGGTGCTGGGCAAGGGACCGGGCGCGCGCAGCGTCCGCCTTGCGCTGCCCCACTTCACGCTCATCGGCGCGACGACGCGCTACGCGATGATGAGCCCGCCCTTGCGTGACCGCTTCGGCGTCGTGTACCGGCTCGATTTCTACAGCGCCGATGCGCTGGCGCAGATCGTCGCTCGTTCGGCGCGCATCCTGGATCTCAAGCTGGACGAAGGTGGGCGCGATGAGATCGCGCGCCGGGCGCGCGGCACGCCGCGGGTCGCGAACCGGCTACTGCACCGTGTGCGCGACTACGCTCAGGTGAAGGCGGACGGGGCGATTACCCTAGACGTGGCGAAGGAAGCGCTCGCACGTCTCGGGATCGACGAGCTCGGCCTGGACGATGTCGACCACAAGGTGCTGCGCACGATCGTGGAGAAGTTCAACGGCGGCCCGGTTGGGCTCGACACGATTGCGGCCGCGATCTCGGAAGAGGCGGACACCATCATGGACGTCTACGAACCGTTCCTGCTGCAGCTTGGCTTCTTGCAGCGGACGCCACGCGGGCGCGTCGCGACGCGGGCGGCATACCAGCACCTCGGCGTGCGGCCGCACGGCCGGACGCCGGCCGGGCAGTCGTCATTGTGGGAGTAAACAGGAAGACGTTGCGGGCGGTTGCCCGTTCGCAGAGGCGACCGCCCGCTGATCATTCCGGCCGTCGCCGTCCCCGCCTTACTGTTGCCGGCGACGCCCCGGAAGGACCTGCTGAGTATGACCGTCATCCGAGTTCGTACTGGCGGCGGCGGTCCGAAGCTCGCCGCGGGTGACAATCACGCCGGCGGGCGCCTCGATGCCGATCTTCACGCGCCGCTTCCCGATGCTGATAACCTTCACGTATGTGTGCTCATCCAGCCAGAAGCCTTCTTGTTCCCTGCGCTCGAGGACTAACATCCCTGTTCCCTCCGCCTTGGCTCGGAGCGGCCCAATCGTCCCGATTCCCCGCGTCGTCAGGATGATCGAGCCGCTCCGTTTAGCCCAGACTTGACGCACCCCCGCCGATTTCGCTAATACAAGAAGCTTGTTACCAGATGCCTAAGGCCAGATGACCGTACCCAGTTGTTGGTCACTGGATTCTGGATGCCAGTATCATACTTCGTAAATCAGGTCTTGTCAAGCCCCCGCCGGAGGAAGCATGGATGCCTAAGTGGGGATTTCTGACCAACCACGCGCTGGTGCTCATTCACGTGTACGAGCACCCGCAATCAACGTTGCGCGAGATCTCGCAGGCGGTAGGGATTACGGAACGCGCTGCGCTTTCGATCCTGCGTCAGATGGAAGAAGAGGACTGTGTGCGGCGGCAGAAGGAGGGGCGGCGAGTCCGCTACACGGTGAACCTTCCTGCCGTGATGAAGATGCAGACGCGGCTGCCGTACAACTTGAACGAGATCGTCCGGGGGATTGCGCGGCTCTTCAAGGAGTCCAGCGATTCCGAGAGCTAGCTCCCTGCCCAATCGCTGATCTCGCGCCGCAGCGCTTCCTTCAGCTCGTCCGGCGCGAACGAGCTCTCGACAGAGTTGCGCGCTAGCTGCGCGTAGCCTTCGCGATCGAGGCCGAGCAGCCGGCCGGCGATCGCGTACTCGCCGGCGAGATCGCAACCGAAGAAGCCCGGGTCGTCCGTGTTGATCGAGACGAGCACGCCAGCGTCCCAGAGCCGGCGCAAAGGATGGTCGTCGATCGTCTTGCACACGCCGAGGAGCACGTTGGACGTGGGGCAGACGGCAAGCGGCACGCGCCGCGCAGCGATCTCCGCGAGCAGCGCGGGGTCCTCCGCGGCGCGCACGCCGTGCTGGATGCGCTCTGCGCCCAGAGAGTCGAGCGCCGCGCGGACCGATTCGGGGCCGGCGTCCTCACCCGCGTGCGGCACAGCATGTAGACCTCGATTGCGCGCTTCTGCGAAGACGTCGCGGAACGGCTCCGGCGGAAAGTCCCGCTCATTTCCACCGAGACCGAAGGCGACGAACTCCGGCACATCCTTCACGGCCTCGAGCATCGCCCAGGCGACATCCGGCGGGAACGAGCGTACGTTGCCGACGTTGAAGCGCACGACGATGTCGCGGTGCCTCGCCGCCTCGTCGACGGCTTCTGCCACGTGGTTGTACGAACGGCCGATGGGCGACAGCTCAACCTCTGCGTAGCGGACGCCCTGTCTCACAGCGTCTTCGCAGTACTCACGCATCATGCGGGCGTAGTCGCCGGGCTGGGTCATCGTCTCCCATGCCGTCGCATACATGAGCACGAAGGTGTTGAGGTCCGTGAACGCGCGCGAGATGCTCACGCCCGCCCGCGCGGCGAACTCCTCGAGCGTCGACGGGCGCACGGCACCCTCGATGTGTACGTGCACCTCGGCTTTGGGCAGGGCGTGCAGGTCGGCGGGCGGAGCGGTCACGGAGCGAGCGCTGCGGGCGTTCGGGCCGGCACGTGCCGCTGCAAGAAGAGCGACATGAGCGACGCGCACTGCCGCCCGAGCGCAGGATCGCGATCGAACGAGTGTGGGACACCTTCGAAGACGTGCAGCTCGGCCTTCGCGCCGGCGGCGATGAGCGCCTCGTACATACGGAAGCTGTTCTGCACTGGGGCGATCTCGTCCGCGTTGCCGTGGATCAGCATCGTCGGCGGGAAAGAAGCGGTCGCGTACATCGTTGGGCTTGCCTCGGCGAGCGAATCAGCGTCGGTGCGTTCGAGGAGCTGCGTGACCACGCTGTTGCGCTGCTGCTGGCGCTCCGCCCAGGCCTGCCGGAGCGTGAGGTCCGCCGGTGCGTAGATCGCCATGCAGGCCGCGATGCCCGGCTCCTTCGCCGCGAGCATGAGCGCCAGGTGTGCGCCTGCCGAGTTGCCCTGCACGGCGATGCGGTCGGCGTCGATGCGGAGGTCGCCGGCGTGGGCGCGCATCCAGCCGAGCGCGGTGCGGACGTCGTTGAGCTGGGCCGGCCACTTCGCATCGGGGGCGAGCCGGTACTCGCACGCGACGCAGGTGTAGCCGACGCGCCCGAGCAGGATGCCGTAACCTCGGAGCTGCGTGCGGTCGCCGGAGATCCAGCCGCCGCCGTGGATGATCAGCACACCGATGCCGTTCGCGACGGGCGCTGGTGGCACGAAGACGTCTGCCTTCAGCTCTCGATCGCCGCCGGTGCCGACGGCGATACCTTCGTTGACTGCTACGCGATCCGGTGAGTCGTTCTCGAACATCGTGCTACTCCCTCGGCAAGCCCAGCCCGCGCGTGGCGACGATGCTGCGCTGGATCTCACTCGTGCCGGCGGCGATCGTGCTGGAGACGGCGGTCAGGTACATGCGCTCCATCCGGCCCTTGAGCGGGGCCCATTTCGAGCCGCTGGCGAGGCTGCCGAACAGCCCGAGGAGCTGCAGGCCAGTCGAGGCGACGCGCTGTACCAGCTCCGAGCCGTACAGCTTGCTGATCGATGCTTCGTAGTTGGGGATGATGCCCTTCGATTGCATCCACGGGATCCGGTAGGCGATGTAGGTGCCCGCCGCCAGCTCGATGAGCCGATCGGCGAGGCGCATGCGCACGAGCGGGTTGCGCTTCACCGTCTCGGGCTGCTCGCCCACGAAACGCACGAGCTGCTCCAGCGTGCGCCTGCTGCCGGCGTATGACTGGATACCCGACCGCTCGAAGTCGAGCGCGACGGCGACTTGGTACCAGCCGCGGTTCAGCTCGCCGACGAGGCAGTCCTTCGGGATGCGCACGTTGTCGAAGAAGACTTCGTTGAAGCCGGCCTGGCCGGCCATGTTAATCAGCGGGCGGATCGTGATGCCAGGCGCGTCCATCGGCACGACGAAGGTCGAGATACCCTTGTGCTTCGGCGCATCGGGGTCGGTGCGCGCGGCCATCCAGCCCCAGTTCGAGCTCCTGGCGAGCGAGGTCCATATCTTCTGACCGTTGATCACAAAGTCGTCACCGTCCTGCACGGCGCGCGTCTGCAGCGCGGCCAGGTCGGAGCCGGCGCCCGGCTCGGAGTAGAGCGTGCACCAGACGTCTTCGCCCGAGGTGATGCGCGGCAGGAAGCGCTGCTTCTGCTCGTCCGTGCCGTAGAGCATGATCGACGGGCCGACCCATGCGACGCCCATGCCGCCGCCCGACGGCACGGCGTTGTAGGCCATCTCCTCGTTGAAGATCATCTGCTGCATGTGCGTCGCTTCCATGCCGCCGTACTGCTTCGGCCAGGCGAGCGCGATCCACTTCTTCTCGACGAGCTTCTTGGTGATGCGCTTGCCGAGATCGGCAACGGAGGAGCCTTCCGCGTCAGCGCCGTACGGGTCGGCGCCGTCCCAGTTCTGCGGCAGCTCACCTGTCAGGAAGCCGCGCACCTCGTTACGAAACGATTCCTCTTCGGCGGTGGGGCGAAAGTCCACGTTGTTCCTCCTGCGGGCCGTAGTTGGCAGAAGCTCGAAGCTCGAGGTTCGAAGCTCGACTAGCGGGCCAATGGTAGCAGGAGCGCGAAAGGCGCCGCTAGAGGCGGGTTGACAAGCTTGGGCGCAGGGGGTACTAGGCGGCCTTGGCGAGCGGAGCTGGCTGGTGGTGCGGCCGCTGGAACTCCGGCTCGAGCCGGATGAAGCCCGCGATCTCCAGCTCCATGTCCTTCCAGCCTTTGCGCAGCAGGAAGAACGCGAAGAGCCCGCCGAAGAGTGTCTGCAAAAGGACGTTCGGCATCATGCCGCTGAAGACAAACGTGCAGTCGCCGTTCTTCTCCTCCTTGAGCCGCACGCCGACGCCGGTCCAGCCGTTCTTCTTCACGATGAAGTCGCGGTTGATCGCGTTCGAGCGGACGATCTCGTAGCTGGCAAAGCGCTCGGTGAAGATCTCCCGCGCCCGTTCCTTCGTCAGGTCCGGC
>JBGQHA010000076.1:0-9004 GCA_041497735.1 Dehalococcoidia bacterium
GATGCCCTTCTGGCAGCCACGCGGGTTGAAGTCCGGCACAGTCTCGTTCGTCTGATCGAAAATGGCGTTCTGTTCCTCCCGCCATACGATGCCGTCCTTCACAAACAAGTCCAGCGAGCAAGCTGCGATGCAGTCCGCGCGATTACAGGTGCCCTTGACCACGCGGTCCCACGTCCATTTGGAGCGGTAGATGTCTTCCCAGGAGCGGTAGGCCGGGTCTGCCCCTCCCTCGCTCGCGCCCAGGGCCTGCAACTGGAGTCCGGTACCATTCATCGCTTGGTAGACCTCCTGCCACGAAGCGAATCGACCGCTCGCTGGCGTGGCGCCGATCCGTTGTTGGGTGTCGGTTCGTTCATGCCACGCCACCTCCGCGGGCGCGGGCGACGGCGGCCGGCTCGCCGGGATATGGTGGCGCTCCCTTCGTCCATTCGGTCTGAACTTCGCGCTGGTAAATCTCAGACAGGACATTCACCAGCTCCGCGTTCTGGATCAGTACGCGCATGTCGCCGACGATCTTGACCGCCCCCTTGAGCCCGGCCTCCACGGGATCGGCCAGGTTGGCGACGATGCGCTCGAAGAGACTCGCCGGCAGCTCGAGGATGAACTCGAAGTCCTTGCGCGCCGGTTGGTCGGAAAGCTCCAGATAGCTCTCGCACCGGCCATCGTTGAGGACGATGGCGAAGCGTTTTATCTCGCCAGTGGCAAGATATGGCGAGATGCCGTCCGCTTTGATCTCGGCTAGGACGCGCCAGACGCCACGGGGGGCGTTCCTGGTCACCTCATCACTGCCGTTGAGTATCTCCTTGAGGCTCTCGTACCACGCGTTCGTGTAGATATCGGCCATGGCAAATCTCCTAGTAATCGCGACAGGGCTGCTGCCAGATCTTGGGCAGACCGAGATCGTGGCAGATGACCTTGAACGCGTTGTACCCCGGCGCCGCACTGAGCCCGCCGCCTCCCGCTGAGGCGCCACACAGGTAGAGCCCCGGGATCTCCGTGCGGTACTGGTAGGCGCCGAAGCCCGCCGCCGCGCCGCTGCCAGCGCGGCCGTGGGAGAAGTCGCCCTCCGGCATCCCGATCTTCCGTTCGATGTCGAATGCTGTGTACAGCTTGTCGGCGATTACGTTCTCGCGGGTCATGTTCGGCGCGTACTCCTGCCAGAGCGAGAGGAAGCCCGCATTGTAGGTGCGGCGCACCTCGTCCCACTCCCGTTCGGTCAGGCAGGAGGCCTTCGGGAAAAAGAACCAGCCGTTCATCGCGTGCTTGCCCGCCGGCGCCTGCGTGGGATCCCAGAGCGAGTTTACCCAGGTGCCAGCACCCGGCCGCTCCGGGATGGCGCCGCCGTAGGCCTCGATGATGTAGTCCGACATCTGCGTGGGCGTCTCGAACCCGACGAGCGTGTAGAAGCAGCGGTCGATGTCTGCGTTCCAACGGGCCGACTTGTACGCCGGCGCCTCGCGCAGCGCGAAGGACGGCGTGCCGAGCACGTGCTCCGGCCCGAAGCGCCAGTGCGCCATGCGCTCGCGGCGGAACGGCTGCAAGTTCTCCTCGCCGATGAAGTCGATGAAGGTCTGTTTCGGATCGACATTCGACGCCACGAGCCGCTTCGCCTCAATTTCGGTCCCGTCCTTGAGCTGAATGCCCGCGGCGCGCCCGTCGCGCAGGAGGATCCGCACGACTGGCTTGGTGAAGCGCAGGCACACGCCTTGCTTCATCGCGGCGTTGGCCATGGCGTGGGCCAAGGTATGGGTGCCCCCAACCGACATCTTGTGAATAGCGCTGAGCCAGAGGACGGAGATGAGGAACCCTGCACCGTTGCCGGCGTGCAGATTACTCCCCCACTCCACGCACTGGCGGTAGAGCAGCGTCCGCAGCTCCGGCGACTCGAACAGGCGGTCGATCAGCACCTTGGGACATTTGCCGATGTCCGTCGGCTGCAGGCCCAGGTCGGCCCAGAGGCCCATCATGGCGCCCATCGCGGCGCCTGCGGAGCGGCCGTCGTCCTCTTCCGGCGTACTGTAGAGGAAGCGAGCGAGCACGCGGTCGTTCGCCATAACCTTGCGTTTCAACTCGCACCAGACGTCCGCGTCGTGCTTGGAGTACTGGGCGATGCTCGCGCGCGTCTGTTCTTCCAGATCCGGCCGGTAGACGATGATGGGCGGCCGGCCGTCAGCGAACGTGATGCCGAGCTGCGCCTCCGGGTAGATCATGCGCGCGCCCAGCTTCTCCAACTCGAAGTCGTGGTACACCGGCATGTAGTCGATGAACTCCATGTACTGCGCGTGCAGGTTGTGGTGGAAGCCGGGGATGGTGGCCTCCTCCGTATTGGCGCCGCCGCCGTCTTCGTGGCGGCGTTCGAAGACGCCGACCGAGAGACCAGCCTTGGCGAGGTAGGCCGCAAGCGTCAGCCCATTGTGTCCTGCGCCTATGATCACCGCGTCAAAGCTTGCGTCAGGCATTACTCACCTCCCGCCGTGCGCTCCGTACGCGCCAGACCACGACCATGACACCTATAGCGGCCGCGGCGCCCACCAGGAGGCGAGTGGGCGGGCGCTGCAGTCCGCTCCATACGTGCACGTCCGGCAGCCGCATCAGGTGGTAGGCCTGGTAGCCGAACAGCGGACGCTGCAGGCTTGGGCGAATGGCAATGTGTCCTCCACCAAACTCCCAGATTGGATTGCGGCGGCCTGCCAGGACGTGCATGAGAAACTCCACTTCACCGGCAATGACGGCGTCGGGATCCGTGAGCCCCTCTTCGATCACGATGGCGCCTTCGTCAAGCACGATGCAGACCGCCACGTCGCCTTCGCGCGCACGCAGTCCGAGGCGTCCTCGGAGCGCCGCGGCCTCACGGCGCTTCTTCGGCGAGTCAGCAAGGATCTGCTCGATGTACTGGCCGATCATGCTGGCCAGGCCGCTGGCCTCCTCGCCGGCGGCGAGGGTCACGCGGACCGGGCGGTCGGACAGCGTGCGCGGCTCTGCTACTGCCACCATCGTTCCAGTCCGTAGTCCTGCGCAATGACCTGCAGCGCGTTGTAGGCCGGTGCGAAGGTGATGAACCCGTGCGGGTGTTGCGTGGCACCACAGAGGTAGAGCCCATCGATCGGCGTCTTGTATTGGGAAAGGTCTGGGCCTGGACGCTCGGTCAGTAGGTTGCTGAGGTCGATTAGACCTCCCATCCAATCGCCGCGCACCATGTTGATCATGCGGCGCGAGATGTCCAGCGGCGTATACGGCACCCACTCGATCACGGAACGGCGGACGTTGGGGGCGTACTCCGTCCAGGCGTCGATGCAGCGCTCGCCGTAGGGACCGCCCATCTCGTCCCACGCCTCCATGCCGCCCTGGCCGATGGCGACGGGGGCGAACTGGCGCATCAGCCCGGTGTAGGAGCCATCGGGCGCGTCCGACGGGTCGAACAGCGTGTTGACCGCACAGTTCGGGCGGGGCGGAGCGAGCTTACCGGCGCGTACCGTCTGCCAGTCCTCGTTCAGCTCCTGCACCGTCTCGTAGCCGGCGTTGAGCACCCACGCCTGCTGGATGTCGGGGTCGAAGTCGGCCGCGATGTACTGGGGCGCCTCGCGCATCGCCAGGTGGACGCTGTAGTACGACCAGTCCATGTGCTGGTACTTTTCCACCTGCTCAACCACCTTGGCCGGGACCTTCGCGCGGGGCAGCATCTTCAGGAAGGTCTGTTCCAGATCGATGCTGCTGACGACGACGTGGCGGGCGCGCACCTCACTGCCATCGTACAGGCGCACGCCGGTGGTGCGGCCGTTGTCAGTGAGAATGCCGCCGATCGGCGTGTTGAGGAACACGCTGCCGCCAGCGTGAGCGAACGCTTCCCAGAGGGCGTGCGCGAGCTGGTGCGAGCCGCCCACGCAGACGTGCCAGTTGTCCATCTTGCCGACCAGCAGCGGGAACGAGACCGCAAGGCCCTTGCGATCGGTCGCGTAACCGGAGATGGCAGCCTGGAAAGCCAGCATCGCCTTAACTTTGTCATTTTCGAAGTGGTCGTCTAGGAACTGCGTGATGGTCATGTTTCTGAGATGCACGCTGAGAAACTCAGCCTTGTCCGCCACCTTCCAGACGACCAGCGCCTTGGTGATGTCGAGGAGCGGGATCGGCGGCGAGTACATGAGCGTGCGCAGGATGAGGTCGAGGTAGCCCTTCACCTCGTCGTGCAGGCGCCGAAACGTCGCGGCGTCCTTCTCCGAGAACCGGGCAAGGGAGGCGCAGGTCTTGTCGATGTCGCTGTGGATCGTGAGCGCCGTACCGTCGCGGAAGACGCTGCCCATCTGTACCGGCGGATGAACGTACTCGAGCCCGTGGCTGTACAGAGCGAGGTCGTCGTAGACGGGGCAGACACCCACCAGCGTGTGGTAGTTACAGTGGACGTTGTGGAGGAACCCCGGGCGGGTCAGCTCCTCGGTGCACAGGCCGCCGCCCTCCTCGGCCCGCTTCTCGAAGACCGCTACGTCCCAGCCGGCCTTCGCCAGATACGTGCCTAGGGCCAATCCATTGTGGCCGGCACCGATGATGATGGCATCGAACGTGGCGTCGCTCATGTGGCCAACCCTTTCTGGCAGACCTTCACTGGCGCTTAATCTAGCACTTGCTAAGTTAAGGAGAACAGGGCCATTTGGCCCTAGGCCACAGGCCGAACCGCCTGCCGCGAAGACCGCGCGTGTTGGGGGTGAGCTATCCCGCGGGAGCCGGCGCGGCGAGCCGCTGCAGGCCCTGCAGCGCCCAGTAGGCGCAGAGCGTGAGCGCGCCCGCATAGGCTAGATTGCCGTCCAAGAGCACGGCGAGGACGCCGGCGAGGCTGACGTACATCAGATCTGAGCGGCGCTCGACGTTAGTCGCCAACGCCGCGTGCTGGATGCCGACGAACAGCAGCAGGACCCCGAAGAACGGCAGTGGGATCAGCGTCCGCACGGACTGGGCGGCCCCGCCGAAGAGGATCGCGATCGCGATGAGGGTGATCCCCAGTAGCGTTGTGGCCATCGGAGTGCGGGCGCCCATCTTGTAATGCGCGGTGAGGCCGCCACTACCATGGCATGCGGGCAGCCCCCCGAATAGGCCGGCCCAGAGGTTACTGAGCGCGATGCTCAGCGACAACCGACGCGGCGTCACGCGACCGGCCTGATCGGGGAAGTACATACGGGAGGCATCCGCCGTCGCGATCACGGAGTTGGCGATGGTGAGCGGGAGCTGCGCGGTCAGCAGCACCGCCGCAGCCGTACCGAATGCCTCGATGCCTGGAACGCCCACCGAGATCGGGGCCGGCCCGAGCGCGGAGCCGCCCTGCCAGCGGCCCAGGTACAGCCCCAGACCGATCCCCACCGCCAGCACGGCAAGCGATGCTGGCATGACCGGCTTCTTCACCAGGAGTACGATCACCACCAGGAACAGCGGCGCCATGGCCAGCATGATCGGGACGGCGGCTTCGCCGATGGAGAGCGTCATCTGGGGCGCGTTGGGCGAGAGCGGCCTCTGGAGCATGTTAAATGCGCCGCGGATCAGCACATACGCCAGCCCGAGCTGGATGCCGCGGACCACCGGGATCGGCACCATCGTGTACAATTTGTCGATCGCGCCGGTTGCCGCCAGGATGACCAGCGACAGGCTCATCAGCAGCGCGCCGGCGGCGATGACGTCCGGGCTGAGTTGCTGGGCGATCGCGATGGCCGCCAGAGCCTTGAGCGGCTGCACGGGCATCGGTATGCGGAAGTACCAGCCGGCCGCGATGTACACGATACCGACGCCGAGCAACGTCGACGTCGGATTGAGACCGTTGACCGCGACAAGGGCCGCTTCGAGCGGGACGAGCAGGCCCAGGTCAGCAAAGGCGCCGCTTATCTCAGCGCGGTTGAGAGGGAACGCTCCTTGCACGACACAGAGGTCCTTACGCCACCGGCTAGCACGCGTCGATCAGCTTCCTGGCTGCGACCAGCGACAGGACGTCGTTGGACCCGTCCTCGATCATCGAGGCGCGAGCGTCGCGCAGCAGCTTCTCCACCAGCATCCCTTTGCACAGACCGTAGCCGCCGAAGAGCTGGACGGCGTCGCTCGCTACCTCGAACGCCGTGGTCGTGCAGAAGACCTTCGATGCGATGGAGTATTGCACGGCCGGCGGACGCGACTGGCTGTTGTACAGCAGCGCGGAGTGCGAGAGGGTGCGGGCCGCTTGCACCTTGGCGAACATATCGAATAGCTTTTTCTGCACGAGCTGGTGCTCGCAGATCGGCCGGCCGCCTTGCACACGCTGCTTCGTATAGGCGAGCGCCTCTTCGAAGGCGGCGCGGGCGAGGCCGGCGAAGGTCACGCCCATGAACGCGTTCGCTCCCGCGAGCACTGAGTCGACGAGGAACTCGTAGCCGTTCGGGCCGAGCAGCAAGTAATCGCGCGGAATACGCACGTCATCGAAGAAGATCTCTCCCTGGTTGAGCGCGCGCTGGCCCATCTTATCCAGCGCCTTGCCCTTGGAAACGCCGGCGCGGTCCAGGGGCACGAGCGCGACGCCGCCGCCGGCCATGCCTTGCTCGCTATCGATGCCGAGAAAGAGCAGGGCATGCGTAGCGATCGTCCCGTTAGACACCCAGGCCGACTTCTGGCCGCTGATCACCCATTCGTCGCCGTCGGCGCGTGCCCGGACGCCATGGCTGATGCCGGGATCGCGAAAATACGGTGTCCCCGCCAGCAGCGTGTCGGAGCCGTGCTGCGGTTCGGTGATCGCCCAGCAGCCGATGTATCGGGCGTCCTTATCCTCGGCATACGGACGCACGACTTCATCGATGAGCTTCTGGTTGCCGGTCCCAGCGGCGAACGAGAAGGGGAACGACGTCACGCCGAAGGCGATGGCAAAGTCGGCGCTTCCCCACCCGAACTCCTCGGCGACAAGGAACTGCTCTTCCGGGGCGAGGCCGATGCCGCCGAACGCCTCCGGCAGCCCGCGCTTGTGGTAGCCCTGCTCGTAGTACTGGCGCATCACGTCCCAGAAAAGCGAGCCGCTCTTGATCACGTCTTCCGGGTCGGCCAGGCGGTCGAGCACGAGGCTTGCCGGTCGGAGGACCTCTTCGCTGAAACGATGTACCTCGCGGCGCAGCGTTACCTGTTCCGGTGAGAGCGTGCGGTCGAGATCGAGATACGTACCCATGGCTCCACCTTTCGTTCAAACGGAAAGCACATGCACCACAGTCGCGGCTGCCTCGCCGCGGACCATGCCGCCCCCGTTCTGCGTAAGACCGACTTTCGCGCCTGCCACCTGCCGGTCGCCGGCTTCGCCCCGGAGCTGGAGCCAGATCTCGTAGATCTGCGCCACGCCGGTCGCGCCCACGGGATGGCCCTTTGCAAGCAGGCCGCCGCTCGTGTTCACCGGCAGCCTGCCGCCGAGCTCTGTCACCCCCTCGTCGATAAGCCGGCCGCCCTCGCCTTCCGGGCAGAGGCCGAGATCCTCGTAGATCAGCAACTCCGCCGGCGCCGAGGCGTCGTGCACCTCCATGACCTGCACATCGCGCGGCGACATACCCGCCATCTCGAACGCGCGCTGGGCGCAACGCGCGTTCTCGCTACCAACGGTTTTGTCATCGGATCCCGAGACGAGCGCGGAGCCGCGCACGAGCACGGGTTTCGTCGTGTGCTGACGCGCCTTGTCTGCGCTCACGAGCACGGCCGCGGCCGCGCCGTCGCCGATAGGGGCGCACATGAGACGGGTCAGCGGCTCGGAGATCAGCGGTGAAGCGAGGATCTCCTCCAGCGAATAGCGCTCGCGGTACTGAGCGTGCGGGTTGAGGCTGCCGTTGTAGTGGTTCTTCACCGCCACGCGGGCGAACTGCTCCTTCGTCGTGCCATACTTCTGCATGTGCGCGCGCGCCGCAGCGGCGTAGATGTCCATGAAGAGGCTGCGTGACTTTCCCGCGCCGCTCTCGGCGCCGGCCTTCTGTTCGGCAGGCGGCTTCAGGCGTTCCATAATCTCCCGCAGCTGTTCGACGTCCACCGCGGCGCCAAACGCCGCCATCGACTTCGTCTTGTCGGGCGAGTACATCTTCTCAACGCCGAGCGCGAGCGCTACGTCGTACATGCCTGACGCAACGTAGAGCCAGGCGAGCTGAAACGCTGTCGATGAGCTAGCGCAGGCGTTCTCGGCATTGACCATCGGGATCTTGTCGATCCCCATCTCGCGCAACACGACCTGCGCCCGCACGCATTCCTGCCCGGTGATCACGCCGGCGGCCGCGTTGCCAACGACGGCCACCTCTAAGGCCTTCTTCTCGACTCCGGCCGACTGCAGCGCCGCCTCGACCGCCTCCCGGCTCAGGTCCTTCAGCCCACGGTCCATGTACTTGCCGAAGCGGGTCATACCGGCGCCTACGATTGCGACATCTCTCATGGCCATCCGTCCTTCTCGCTACGCCTCAACAGCTGACGCGTCCTGCTCCACCAGCCGGACGTGCCCGTTCTCTTCCTCCACGGTGATCCAGCGCCCTCGGATCGTGCGGCCCGTCGGGTCCACCTCCGCGCGCAGTGCGGCCAGCTCCTCGTCGCTCGGGAGAGCGATCGTCTCGAGCGATGGCGCGATGAGCGGCTCGAACTCCACCTCGGCCAGCACCTCGTCGACCGTCGCCCACGGGGCGAGGGCACATAAGCGCATCCGGTGCGTCGCTTCGTCGAAGTCGAACACAGCCATCTCTGTGACCACGCGCCAGGGGCCGGTCTCTGGCGGCAAGCCGGCGCGCTCGCGTGCGCCCGGACTGCCGTCCAGGTAGCCGGGCGACGACATGAAGTCGAGCTTACGGACAAACTTGCGTCCCTGCTGGCGAGTCATCAGGATCGTGCGCCAGCAGAGCGAGGCGATCTCGTTGGCACCGCCCGGGCCTCCGAAGCGACGCGCCGGCCGCTCGTAGTCGGGCCCAACAAACGTCGAGTTGAAGTTCCCGTACTCATCGACCTGCACGGCGGCCAGCACACCATAGTCGATGTAGCCGAGCGCCGCGTGAAAGCC
>JBGQHA010000077.1:0-8968 GCA_041497735.1 Dehalococcoidia bacterium
CATCGACGCGCGGTTCATCGCATGCGATGTCTACGACCTTCCGGACGAGCTGGACGAGCGGTTTGAGATCGTCTTCACGTCGAAGGGCGTCCTCTTCTGGCTGCCCGACCTGTCGCGCGGGGCTAACGTCGTCGTGCAGATGCTGCGTCCCGGCGGCACATTCTACATGTTCGAGTTCCACCCGCTGCTTGGCATCTTCGACAAGCCTGACGGCGTGACAGATCTATTCGTCCGCTACCCGTACTTTATGCCGCCTACTCCGCTTGTGTTCGAGGACGACGGCAGCTACGCGGACCGCTCTGCGACACTGGTTCACCGGCACACCTACACATGGCCCCATCCCGTGAGTGACGTGATCACGTCGCTCATCGCCGCCGGCCTGCGCATCCACTTCTTCCACGAGTTCCCCTTCACGGTCGAGCGCTTCTTCCCCTTCATGGACGAAGCGGAGGAGCATACGTTCCGCCTTACGAAGCACGACTGCTCCGTGCCGCTCATGTACTCCGTCAAGGCCACGAAGCCGAATTAGTTCGACAATTGGACCGTGTAGGGGAGGCCTTTGGGCCTCCCGCCACGTCGGTTCTTCACGGGACGTAGGGGCGACCTGAAGGTCGCCCCTGCACGCCGTCCCCTCTCCCTCAGGGAGAGGGGTGACCCGGAGCCCTTCGCTATCGCTCAGGATAAACTCCGCGAAGGGTCGGGGTGAGGGAGATAGTTCGACCATGTAGGGCAGGCCTTTTAGGTCTCCCGCCAAGTCCGTTCTTCGCGAGACGCCGCGGGCGACCTGAAGGTCGCCCCTACGCCTTCTCCAGCGGAGCGTATGACAGCAGGAGCTTCTTCACGCCGGCGCCGCCCTTGAACGCGACGGTGACTTCCTGGTCCTCCGGCGTCACCGTGCAGCTCACGACGATGCCTTCACCGAAGCGGGCGTGGCGCACGTGGTCGCCCGCGGCGAACATCGCGTCCGACGGCGTCGACTTACGCTCCAGCGTCGATGCCCCGCCCCTGCGCAGGCGCGCGAGGCTGGGGCCGGCGTAGCGCAGCTCCGCAGCCTCCTGCTCGACAGTACGGCGCGCATCGACGAGGTGCTCCGGCAGGTCGCGCAGGAAGCGCGACGGCGGGTGGTGCAGGCTCGATCCCATGAAGAAGCGCCGAAACGCGCGCACCAGGTACAGCTTCTCTTTCGCGCGCGTGATGCCGACGTAGCACAGCCGCCGCTCCTCCTCGAGCTGCATCGGGTCGTCGAACGAGCGCACGTGCGGCAGCACGCCCTCCTCCACCCCGACGATGAACACGACCGGGAACTCGAGGCCCTTCGCAGCGTGGAGCGTGATCATCGTAACGGCGTCCGCCTGGGTATCGTACTCATCGGCGTCGGAGACCAGCGCGACGTCCTCGAGGAGCTGCGGCAGCGCCGCGTCCGGCTCCATCCCTTCGTACTCCGCCGCGAGCGTGACGAGCTGCTGCACGTTCTCCCAGCGCAGCTCGCCGCCCTCGAGCCCGTCCTCACGTTCGTTGCGGTACTCATCGATCAGATAGCGGCGATACGAGATGCGCTCGCAGATCGCTTCGACGAGCTTGGCTGGGCTTCGGCGCTTCGACTCCTCGATCAGCCCGTTCAGCAACTCGAGGAACGCGACGAGCGCGGTCACCGCCCGCGATGCCAGCCGGTGCGGCACCGGCTGCCGGTCCTCGGCGAGGAGCTGGAGCGCCGCGTACGGCGGGATGCCCAGCTCCTCCGACCAGCGCGCCAGCTCATCGAGCGTCTTGTCGCCGATGCCGCGCGCCGGCGTGTTCACCACGCGCCCGAAGGAGACGCGGTCGAACGGGTTGTAGATCAGCCGCAGGTACGCGACGACGTCGCGCACCTCCTTGCGCTCGTAGAACCGCGTGCCGCCCACGATGCGGTAGCGGATGCCGTCGCGGATGAACGCTTCCTCCAGCACGCGCGACTGCGCGTTCGTGCGGTACATGACCGCGATGTCGCCCGGGCGCGAGCCGCGCTTCTCCAGCTCCTGCACCTCGGCCGCGACGAAGTCGGCCTCCTCGTTGTCGTTGTACGCTTCGAACAGCACGATCGGCGCACCCGCGCTCTGGTCGGTCCACAGGTTCTTCTCCTTGCGCTGCTGGTTCGCCGAGATGATCGCGTGCGCCGAATCGAGGATGTTCTGCGTCGAGCGGTAGTTCTGCTCCAGGTAGACGACCTTCGCGTTCGGATAGTCGCGCTCGAAGTTGAGGATGTTGCGGATGTCCGCCGACCGCCACGAGTAGATCGACTGGTCCGGGTCGCCCACGACGCAGATGTTGCCGTGCCCGCCCGCCAGCAGTCGCGCGAGCTGGTACTGCGCGATGTTCGTGTCCTGGAACTCATCGATGAGCACGTGGAGAAAGCGCTGCTGGTACTTCTCCCGCACCGTGTCGTTCGTGCGCAGCAGCGTCACCGTGCGCATGATCAGGTCGTCGAAATCGAGCCCGTTGTTCTCCTCCAGCAGCGTCTGGTAGCGCTGGTACGCCCGCGACACGATCTCGCCGAAGTAGTCCCGTACCGACGCTGCGTACGCCTCCGGCGTCGAGAGCTCGCTTTTCGCCTTCGAGATGGCGGAGAGGATCGCGCGCGGCGCGAACTTGCGCGGATCGACGCCCAGCTCCTCCAGCACGCGCCGCATCAGCGACTGCTGGTCGTCGCCGTCGTAGATCGTGAACGCGCGGTCGATGCCGATCGCTCCGCCGTCGGCCCGCAGGATGCGCGAGCAGATGGCATGGAAGGTCCCCATCCACAGGCCGTCGGCGCCCTCGCCCAGGATGCGGACGACGCGGTCGCGCATCTCGCGCGCCGCCTTGTTCGTGAACGTGACCGCGACGATGCGATACGGGTGCACGTCCTCGTGCGCGATGAGGTGAGCGATGCGATGCGCGATCACGCGCGTCTTGCCGCTGCCCGGCCCGGCGACGATGAGCAGCGGACCCTGCGCATGCTCGACAGCCTCGCGCTGGGCGGGGTTCAGATCGCTGAGGATCTCCATGGGGCTACCGCATGGTAGCACGGGGCGGCTGTCCGAACGTCGACTATCGCAGCAGCCGTCGCATCGCCCACGCGGCGCCGAGCAGCGCCAGCGCGCCCGCAGCGCCCAGCGTGATCTCCCACGTCGCGCTCCGCGAGGAGCCGGCCGCTGCGCTAACGTTCGCCAGCTCCGCGATGCCCCCTACCCCACCGCTCAGCGTGAACGAAGCGCTCGTGACGCAGATCGTCTTCGGGAACACGGGGATGAGCGGCACGCACGGGCTCGGCGTGGCCGTGTAGGTGGCGCTCAGCGGCGGCCAGCTGTTCAGCGGCGCCGTCGCCACCATGTGCAGCGGCGTACTGTTGGTCAGAACAATCGAACCGCCGGGGCTGGCCGGTGCCGTGATCGTCGCATAGACGTTGAAGAAGCTCGACGCGGGGTAGCTGCCGCTCGTCTGGAGGGCGCGCAGCTCCCCGTTCGAGGTCAGGGTCTGGCTCTCGCCCACGCTGACCGGCCCCGTAACGCTATCCCCAGTAAGGTTCAGCGCCGTGACCTCGGCGGTCTGCACCTCGAAGCCGCTCTCCAGATGCGTGGGTTGCCGCTGGATGGTGGCCGTGCCTGTGAGCACGATCGTTTCCGTGCCGATCCGGCTGGTGATGCTCACTTGCCCGGTCGCGGGAACGACGTCGGTGCCGGCGGCAGGGAACGACGCCACCGCGGCGTCGCGCGGCGCGAGCACGGCGATCGCGGCAAGCGCCGCCAGGAGCGCGCTGCACGCGATCGATCTTCGCAGAAGGACAGAGAGGCGCGTGATCATTGGAGTCCGGTGTCCGGCGGGGCACCGCAAGTATACCCGATCGACGGGCGCCTAGCTGCCCGGCGGGTACGCTTCCAGACGGCTGCCGTATACGGGATCGGGCCCCACGTCGGCCATCGTCAGCGCGACGGAGTCGCTCGCCGTCTTCTTCTCGACGAGGAGGTGCTGCAGCAAGTTCTCGGTCGCCGAGTCGGTGTGCGGCGCCGTCACCGATTCGTCCCAGCTAATGTAGGCCTTCGCCCCAAGCTTCACGAAGGCCTCCGCCGTCCGTGTGCTCAGCATCCCTTCACAGCCCATCATCACGATCGTCGTGCCCTGGAAGTTTCCGATCGTCCTGTTGAAAAAGTCCGGCGCGATCCCGAAGTACTGAGGCCCGTTCGTGCTGTACTTCGCGATGACCAGCCTGTTCGCCGCCTGGTCCGAGACGTACTTGCCCTTGTCGTACGGCTGTGAGGTGAAGAGGATCACCTCATCGATCAGCTTTCCCTCGTACTCGGCTTGAAGCCGGTCGGCGTGAGAGCGAAAGATGATCAGCTTGTAGCCATGGCTGGCGAGCTGGCGGTAGAAGTCGACGTCTACCTGCTCGTACGGGTAGTAGTCGACGCTGTAGCCCTGCTGCTGCAGCAACGCCGTCGTTCGCTGGGCGAAGTCCGGGTTCGGCACGTTGAAGCTGAGCTGATCGACGATGGCCGCCTTAGGCGGGCCGCCGGTCGTGACATCGCTTCCCGAACGCAGGAAGACGAGCCAGACCAGCACGAACGCCGCGCCCGCTCCGATCGCGATGGCCGCGGCTGCCGTGAAGATAACGCGTCGCCGGGCCCACAACGTGCGCCGGCGACGCGTTGAACTACGAGGCATGAAGGGTTCTCCCCTAGAGAGCTCGACGCCTCCTAGCGTACCAAGCCGCGCCTCCGAGTGCGACGGTGACAGCTGCTACTGCCAAGCTTGCTGCTGTGAGCCAGCCCGCTCCATCCGACGAATGACTTCCTTGCGCCGGGCTCGCAGCGAGACCCGCCAGTTGCGCGATGCCGCCCACGGATACCGTTAGCTGCAGTACCGTGCGGGTATTGTTCCGGGGCGTGTTTACATCGGTGGGCAGGTTGGCCATCGACACCGCGAAAGTCGAAGTGGCGACGGCTGCTAGCGAGTACTCGGTTGCGTTGTTCGACGGCTTGAGGTTGAAGTTGTTGAGGCGCAGCGCGCGGTTGTCGCTTGGGCTAGGCAGCGCCGGCGCAGGCATCGTGCCGAAATTGATCGGCCCCGTGAACGCCCCGTAGCCGACTGAATCTGCGGGCGGCGCGCCAACATTGCAGTTGAAGTCGCCCGCCTCGCCCGCATAGACGATTTTGCCTCCAGGAGACTGCACCGGGTGCAGCGCGTCGCCGCCGTTGCTGGCTACGGTGTTCATGCTGGAAAAGGTGAAATCGGCATCGCCCCCATTCGTGTTCGCGTTGAACTCCTGGGTGCCGAGGAGGATCGAGTCGCCCGTCGATGCATTGGTCGCGTTGTTGGGAAACGTGAACGTCGCCTTGAGTGTGTTGGTGGCGTCGTAGAAGCGGACCTTGTGGCCGCCGACAAGATTCTGGCCGCCGGAACTCTGGCGCAACTCCACGTCCTGGATCGTGTTGTTGCCATTGAAGCCCGCCATGATGGCGTCGATGCGCATGCAGTGGAAGGACGCCTCGGCCGGGTGTCCTCCGAAGAACAGGAACGAGGCCAGCGCCATCAGCGAAGCGAAGAATAACAGCCCGTACCGCATAGGTTTCTTTTCCGCCTTTCTAACCTGGGAGTGGACGGGGCGCACCTCTAGGCAAGAACGCCGGCGCGTGCGTTTGGGTCCGTCCTCCTCCAAGAACTAACGTTCTATTCCACTTCGGCGGCGCGGCTCCGGCGCGGATACCAGGCGGCGCCCGCCAGAGTCACTGCGCCCGCTGCCATCGCGATGAAGCCGGCGATCAATCCGAAGTGATTGCTCGATGTGGCCGGCTCTATCACGTTGGAGCCCGTCGCACTCGGTAGCTCGGCGATACCACCCACGACGCTCGCCCCGGTAACGGTGACCTGCCCGCGCATGAGGGTCGTGTGCACCGAGCACTGGTATTTGAACACGCCCGGCGAGCTGAACGTGTGCGAAAAGCTGCCGCTCGTGCGGATGCCCGAGTCCCAGAGCGGGCTGCCCGTTGGCGTATCGCACGACGCGCCGCACTCGGTCGTGGTATGGCCGAAGGCGTCGGTAAAGCTCCACTGCACGGTGTCCCCCACAGCGATCGTGGTTGGACACGTGCCGTTCGTGAACGAAGAGTTGCAGAACCAGTACGTCCCGACGTTCACCATCGTCGTCGACGCCTCGCTCCGTTGCAGGGGTAACATCAGCAGCACCCCCATCGCCACCAGGATCGCACCGAACCGAGCGAACTGAGACATCTGGAACCTCCTGCCCTTATGTCACATCCTTATGAACATGCGGATTGCCTGCGGAGTCCCACCACCCACGTTTGGGCCTTAGTTGACCATGGAAGTTAGCGCTTGTCAAGAAACTTCACGGTACTATCTCTTGCAGCACGTGTTGACAGCTCCCCCCAGCCCTGAGTACGATACGTGACATTCAGGCTTGGTGGATTGCCGGAGGGCGGTCATTCACAAGACTTGCCCGTCGCAGTCCTAATCGAAAGGCAGGGAAGCCATGACGAAGTCATTCGCGATCGTGGTGCTGATCGGCGCCAGTCTCCTCGCGCTGTGGGGTGGCATCACCCTCGCGTCACAGATCGGCGGCGGCACGGCTGGCCTCACGGGCCCCGTCGCCGTCGACCTCAACGTCACTAGCGACCCCTGCACCCACGATTTCTACATCTGGGGCAGTAACGGCCCGCACAACATGACGCTGCAGGTCGAGAGCGGCGGCTCGACCATCCTCATCACCAGCAGCAACACACACTGGGTTCCTGTCAACGGTTCGATGACTGGTAGCAACTTCGAAGCGGCCGGCTCGGGTACCGTGGCCGGAATCCCAAACGTCACGGTGACTCTTGTCGGCTCCTGGGACGGCACGACGCTCATGGGCACATACACCATCGGCGCAGGCAATGAGCTGCCGACGGGCCAATGTCCGGACCATCTGCCTCATCCCGCCGTCTACACGATCAAACCCAAGCCCACGCCCACCGCCACCGTCGTCGCCACCGGCACGCCGCCCAAGCTGTACTCGATCATCGTCATCAAGCTGAACGACGACAACCTGCAGCCCGTGCCCGACTGGGAGATCAGGCTCTACGCCGGCCCGAACTGTAGCGGTAGCGCCATCGATACCAAGCAGACAGATGCGGACGGCATGGTCGACTTCGAGGGCCTCGACGCCGGCCCATACTCCGTCCGCGAGATCAACCGGACCGGCTGGAACCCGGTCGGGGCCACGTGCAAGAGCACCGAGCTACCCGGCGCCCTCGTCGCGGGCGTTCCGGCCTGTCCCATCGCGCCCGATGAGCCGTTCCCGCAGCCAGGCTGCGACACCTTCCCCTCCGCTGCGCGCGTCCAGGTCCGCTTCAACGGTACCGACACGGTGATCGGCGCAGACCTCGGCGGGCCCGTCCAGATCGAGCGCCTCAACAAGCCCATCGACAAGGACGGCGACGGCCTCGATGAGGTCAACACGGAGATGGTCTTCATGGACCTCACCGGCCCCGGCCTCACCGTCCGAGAATCGCCTACCAAGCACTCCACGGGCGTCATCGAGGAGCAGCACAACATCACATCGGGCGTGCTCGACTTCCCGGCGAACAGCTTCTTCGACATCTTCTTCGAGGTCGATGTCGGCGGCATGACGCTGCACAACAACACGCCGCTCCGCATGGCCTGCAAAATCGATCAGGTCCCGCCCTACAAGTGCCTGTACGAGCCGCCTATCACCGACCCGGTCGAGCTGCTCAACGTGGACGATGTCAAGATCGCCAAGCTCGTCCACGGTCTGCACATCCCCATCCCGCCGAACGAAGTCGTCGTCATCTTCACGAACCGGCCCAAGACCACGCCGACCGTCACGGCGACCAGAACACCGACGCCGCACGAGGGAACCGCGACCGCAACTCCCACGAACCCGCCGCCGAACGGCACCTGCACGAAGGGCGATCAGAACGTGAGCTTCCAGGGCCAGACCTGGGATCTCTGGAAGTGCGTACCCAACCCGCCCACGGCGCACTTCAACCGCGTCGACGTGTTTGTCGGGACGAACCAGCCGAACCCGCTGCTCTCGGCGGTCCACTTCGTCTGCCACAGCACGCACGAGAAGGTCGAAGGCGTGTTCAAGGTGCACAAGGCGAACGTCTATCCCGGCACCACGCTGCCGAATGCCGATATCTGGAGCGCTGAGTTCAACGAGAAGTGCGTCGAAGGGGCGAATGTGTACGTCCAGCCGGTCAGTCCGGCCGTCCACCCCGTGATCGTGCAGGTCGCCTTTACCGATAACCAGCCCACGCCGACAGTCACGGCGACGCCGCGGCCGAACGTCACGCCGACCCCGACGCCCCACCCGCGCGACGGCGATGCGAACAAGGACGGCACGACGAACGCCATCGATGGGGCTCTGGTCTTGCAGTTCGACGCCAGCCTGATCGATTCGATCAACGACAGCGCCGACGTCAACGGCGACGCTATGAAGAACTCCCTCGACGCGTTGCTCATTCTGCAGTTCGTCGCCGCCCTGATCGACCATCTGCCCATCTAGCGGACAGATCGAGAACATACAGCAGGCCGCCCTCTCGGGCGGCCTGCTTACGTATCGATAGGTTCCCGGTTAGGCCTGTGCCTCGACGCCCCGTCGCGCGAGGAGGATCGCGCCGTCTTCGACTTTCACCTGGTACGTCGCGACGGGCTGCTGCGCCGGCGTGCGGAGCGGCTCGCCCGTGGCGAGGTCGAACTGCGAGTCGTGATACGGGCAGGTGACGGTCGCGCCCTCGACCCGCCCTTCGGCCAGCGGCCCGTTCGCGTGCGAGCAGCGGTTATCGATCGCGTAGACGCGCCCACCGATGTTGAACAGCGCGACCTGCTCGCCGCCCGCGTACACCACGCACGCTGCGCCCTCCGGCAGCTCCTCCAACCGCGCGACGGGCGTCCACGCGCCGCCGCGATCTGTGGACGCCGCTTCGGCCGGCCGCGC
>JBGQHA010000078.1:0-8912 GCA_041497735.1 Dehalococcoidia bacterium
GAACGCGGGCCCCGGCGCGATGAGCACGCGGTTGGGGCTCAGCTCGAAGTCGCGCACGTCGAGGCCGCGCAGCGAGCGGCGGATGTTGCGGCCGAGCTGTCGGACGAAGTACGGGCGGTTCTTCTTCTTGAGCGTGATCTCGCCCATGCGCACGACGACGATCTGCCGCTCGTGGGGGACGTTGGGCGCATACGGCTCGGCGCGCGGCGGTGCCTGCGTCATGGCGACAGGGTAGCAAAACGCAGCGGCCGCTTGACGGCGCGCCGAACTGGTGCTAGCGTCCGACCATGATGACGGTACGATGGCTGCTGCTCTGCGCCGCGCTCGCGGTGGTACTGGTCGCCTGCGGCGGCGGGAGCAGCAGCGGCGGGCCGTCGGGGGTCGTCAACGGCAAGATCACCATTCCGCACAGCTCGATCGCCGCGCTCGACAAGTTCGCCTTTACCACCAAGCTCGACGTCGCCGCGGCTGACGGCAACTACAGCCTTACCTTCGACGGCCGCTTCCAGAAGCCGGACCGAATCCAGGGCACTCTTCATCTCGATGGCAAGTTCATACAGGACTTTGCCTGGCTAAACCGACCCCTCGATGCAACCGAAATCGTCAACATCGGCACGTATGCCTGGTGGCGCAAGCCGGGCGGCGCATGGCAGCCGGGCATCCCCAAGGGCTACGAGCAGGAAGACCCGCTCGTCTCCTTCCGTCAGTACGCGACACCCTGGTTCTACCTAAACGCGTTTCTCTTCAACACCCTCTCGCTCCCGGTGAATGGCGGCGCAGAGCAGATCAACGCCGTGCAGGCGGTCCCCGTCCGGCTCGATAAGCAAGGCATCATCGACGCGCTCGGGCAGGGCGGGGACGTGAAGATGTACCCGGACGAGACGCACGAGCCCGTCGCAACGCCGAAGGTGCCGACGAGCATCATCGAGAATGCGCGCCAAGTCTTACCGGCCAACTTCACGGTGGATGTTTGGTTCGCGCAGAAGGAGCTGTATCCGTCTCGCATCGTCTTCGAGTACGACATCACGAAGGACGATCCGAAGACGCTTACCTTTGGCTTCAAGCCTCCGTTCCATCTTCGCCTTCAGATGGACATCACCGATCCACACGCTGACAAGAGCGTCGAGCCGCCGCTGCCCATCGTGGAGCCCACGCCGTCGCCGACGACACCGCCCGGCGCGACGATCCCGGTGCTGAGCGAGCAGGACAAGGCCCGCATCAAGGAGATCGCACTGGCGGATCCCTACCTGAAGCCGATGCTGGCCGATCGGCAGTACGAAACCGGCGAGCCGTACGTCTGGCACTCATCGAACCTGCAGCTCCTGGGAGGTGGCATGGACATCAAGTTCACGCAACCCGTCGACATCGAGGCCGACTGGCCCACGTTTGCGAGGGACGACTCGTCATATGAGTTGATCACATTCCATGTGCGTGCGGAACGAGTCGAGACCTTGCATGTGAACGTGCTCTTAGCAGAGGATAGGGTCGCGCGGATCGACCCCATGGGAAAATCGATGAAGGTTAGCAACTACACACCGCCACCTGGCTTTACGCCTGCACCGCCGTCCGGAGAGTAGCCGGGCTACTCCGTCAGCCTCCGGTACAACGTCGGCAGGCGGCTGGGCGGGCGCTTCGATGCAGGCGAGGGCGGCGTAGCAGGGCGCTGCTTGCTGCGCCCGCTAGTATTCACGGCGCATTATGAAACACGATCCCCAACATCACCATCGACGATCGATCCGTCTGTCTGGGTATGACTATTCTCAGCCTGGAGCATACTTCGTCACCATCTGCACCTACAAACGGCAGCTCTCGCTAGAGGCCGAACAGGCGAAGGAAATTGTACGCTCCGCGTGGGACAGCCTGGCTGCGCGGTTTCCGCATGTGATGCTAGATGAATTCGTGCTAATGCCGAACCATATCCACGGCATTATCATCTTGAAGGGCGCAGCAAGCAGCGCCCCTACGCTGGGTCAGATCGTTCGGGCATTCAAGTCACTGTCTGCTATCGAGGCGAACAGAGTCAGAAACGCGCCAAATCAGCCGTTCTGGCAGCGCAATTACCACGAACACATCATTCGAGACGAGGATGAGCTGAACATCGTCCGGCAGTACATCAGGGACAATCCTCTGAAGTGGCAAGATGACCCCGACAACCCGGCGAATCGCATAGCCCTGTAGGGGCGCGCTTGCTGCGGCCAGTTACGCTGCTCGGACGCGGGGCGCGGCAAGCAGCGCCCCTACGCCGTCTCCTATTCCGTAAGCCGCCGGTAGAGCGTGGGGAGACGGGACGGCAGGGCTTCGATGTCTGCGAGGACTTCGTAGCCCATGTCTTCGCACATCTGGCCCAGGTAGTCGTGGCCCTCTTTGTCGACGGTGAGCGCGAAGGGCGTGATGCCCTTGCGGCGCGCCTCCATGAGCGCCTGCTTCGTGTCGTGGATGGCGTACTCCTTCTCGGTGCGGTCGCGGCCGTAGCCGTGGTCCTGCGGCCGGCCGTCGGAGACGAGGAAGAGGATCTTCACCTTCGCATCGTGCGCGTCGAGCTTAGCGATGGCGTGGCGGATGGCCGGGCCCATGCGCGTCGACCGGATCGGCGCGACCTTATCGATGCGGCGCTCGACGCGGTCTGAGAACGGCTCATCGAGGTCCTTGATGACGTAGAACTCGACGTTGTCGCGACCGTAGCCGGAGAAGCCGAAGATGCCGTACGTGTCGCCGATGGTCTCCAGCGCCTTGATCAGCAGCACCGTGCTCTCCTTCTCGAGATCGATGATGCGCTTGGGCGGCGTGATCGTCTGCTGTGTGCGGCGCTGCGCAAGCCACTGGAAGTACTTGCGCGGGTCGTTGTCGAAGTCGGGCTCGTCGTGGTACTTCTGCTTGCGCTTCTCGATCTCCTCGTCGGTCGACGCGCTCATGTCGATCAGGAAGGCGACGGCGACATCGCGCTCGACCTTGTTGCGGCGCCAGTAGACCTTGTCCTGGAACGGATGTCCCGCCTTCTTTTCGATCATGTACTCAATGACGAGATCGAGATCGAAGTCTTCGCCGTCGTGGAGGCGCTTGATCTTGCGGAAGAGCTCCGGCCGGAGCAGCTCGAACTGGCGGCGTGTCTCGGCGACGAGCGCGGAGTTCTCCTCCAGCGTCTTAGCGAAGAAGTCCTGCGTCCCCTCCTCCATCGAGGTCTCGCGGACGCAGCACCAGCCCGGCTTGTAATCGGCGGCGCGGAAGTCCCACTCGTCGTAGTAGAAGGACTTGACCTCCTGCTCCAGCGCGCCGCCCTCCTCGGGCCCGGCGTCGGCGAGCGGCGTGCCGTCTTCCATATCGAGGTGTTGATCGGGGATCGGCGTGCCGGCCTCCTTCTCGAGGTTGGTGAGGAAGAGGCCGATCGTCGACGCGAGGTCGGCCTCGGCTTGCAAGCCGACGCTGATCTCGACGCTCTTCTCGAGCAGCTCGCGGAGCTGCTCCTGCGTGAGCGGCGAGAGACCGCCGGCGTCCTGCTCGCCCTCCTTGAGCCGCAGGCGCATGAGGAGCTGGACGAGCTCCGGCTTGAAGTCGCCGCGAAAATCGACAGGCTTCGGGCTCTCGTACGACGTCTCTTCGCCGGACGGCATCGACGACATGTCGGGCTGGCCGCCGGACGGCGTCGAGAGCATGAGATCGATCGAGTCGTCGGTGAGCTCCTCCCAATCGAGGTCCTCCAGCATCTCAGGCGGGACGTTGGGGATGCGCATGGCAAGCTCGTAGAGGAGCAGCGCGCACTCCCCCGCGTCCTCCACGAGCGCGTCGGGCTGGTGCATGACGCGCAGCAGGCGCAGCGCCTCGGCGATGACGCTGCCCAGGCGCTCCGGCCAGACGATCGTGCTCGCGCCGTCGAGCGAAGCGCGCACCAGGTTCTCGACGAACGCCGCGCGCAGCGGGAGGTCGCTCGGATCGGGGCGGCGCTCGAGCTCCGCCTCCTGCGTGCGTCCCCACGAGCGGCGGATGCCGCTGTAGCCACGCCGCACGAGCGCATCGATGCGAGCGTCCTCGACGACGGTGAACAGATCGAGCGCGAGCTGGCGTTCGTCGAAGAGATCGAAGAAGCGTTCCATGTCGGTGAGCGCGCGCACCGCGCCGGCGTCACCGCGGCGCGCGCGTTCGATCTCGCCGCGGCGGCGCGGCAGCGCGTTGCCGTCGCGATCGAAGCGGAACCAGAAGCTGCCGAACTCCAGGTGCGCCGACTGGTGCGTCGCGTACACCTTGTAGACCGCGAAGTTCTGCTCCTTCTCGAGATGCTCGTCGACGTGCTCCGGCAGAAAGACCGTCGTCCCTTCGGTGCTCGGGCGCTCTTCGGACACCCAACCGATGCCCTTCTCGGCGAGCGACGTCGCGGGCTGGATCGAGATGTCGGTGCCGGTGAGCGCTTTGCAGTACAGCCGCAGCACGCCGCCCGCCTGCGACAGCTCGACGCGCGACGAGAGCTCGCGCAGCACGTCCTCGCCCTTGCCGGACTCGAGGCGGAAGTAGGCCTCGCCGCCGGCCTGGCTCGATTCGAGGATGCGGTGGCCGGCCGCGTGCCAGCGCTGCAGGTCGACCGGGCGCACGCGACGGAGCACGACGGGCGCGCTCTTGAGGAACTCCATCGCCGCGGCGGGCGAGCCGACAGCGAGCTCTTCGGCGAGGCCGAGGAGATCGCCGTGCGTGTCGCGCGGCACTTCGGCGAGCGCAGCGGCGCCCTCGGCGAAGAGAGCGTACGCGTTGCGCCCGAGATGGCCCGCGACGCGCGCGCCGAGCGTGAGAAATCGCGCGCGTTCGTTCGCCGCGACGGGCTCCAGCAGCGACGCGCCGCGCTGGAAGAGCTGGCGCACGTCGGCCCAACTCGCATCGGCGACGGCGCCGGCGAGCGTGAGGAACGGCGCGCGGTCTTCGCGCTGAAGCATGGTGAACAGGTGCGGCGACGCGTCGAGACAGTCCGTCGCGAGCTCGTAGGAGCGCTCGGCGACGGTGTCGACGAGCGCCGTGAGCCGCGCGAGCTGCTCCATGGTGAGGAGCGGCAGCAGCGCCGGCCCCGCCGCGAAGAACATCGACGCGAGCGAGATCGACTTCCAGTGGCCGCGGTAGAGGTGCCGGCCGAGCATCGCCCACTCGGTCATGCGCTGCTCGTCGAGGTAGGCGACGGCGCGCGCGCTCGACCGGAAGTACGCCGCCGCGACGACGGACGACTGCTCGGCGAGATCGCGGCCGGCGTGGACCCAGCGCCGGAACGCCTCGCGGCTGACGGCCTGGAGGACGGGCGGGCTAACGCGGAAGTACTCCTGCGCGGCCTCCCACGAGCGGAGCGAGTGCTCGGCGAGGGAGAGGCCCTCCTCGGCCCAGGCGCGCAGGTCGTCCTCGGGGAGGCTCGGGCGCAGCTCTGCGAGCGCGCGCCGGAACTCCTCGACGACGGAAGAGGAGTGCTGCGCGAGCTTGCGCTCGGCTTCGGCGACGAAGGCCGCGAACGTCATGGCGACTGTATTGTAGCGAAGGAGAGCGGCTTCGATTATTTGACTGTTTTCGAAGAATCGCGAAACGTGGGGGTGCAGAGTTAGGAGGGACAGCCGGGCAAGGGCGGCAGGCTGGTTGCATCCACCACGTCAGGCTCAAAGTGATTCAGCGATAGGTGGTGTTCGTCTCCGTTCTTGACCAACGGCCCGAAGGGTTTCTCCAGGACGAGCGCTTCGCCGTTTGTGTAGGCAAAGCCGTTGCCTTCAGTGAGCGGCGCGACGCTGCGGCTCCTGAGATCGGCAGCCATTGGGGCCTTCAGGCCTTCCCATTCGACGACGCCTCCGGCGATCGTGACCCAATCGACGCCGTCGTCTTTGCCGGCCGCGAAGATCTGTTCCGCCTTCGGCTCTCCCACGCGCCAGACGGACACCGTGTGGTGGTCCTCTGTCCACGCCACGAGATCGTCGCTCGCAGCAAGACTAGCAATCGAACGGATGGAGGCGAGCGGTTCTGGCACGGCCAATTGTTCACCAGTCACAGCGTCTGCCATGGACAGATGGCCCCCGTCCGGCATGTCGCGCTCCGCCCACACGACCTTCGAGCGCCAGAACAGGACCGGCGGGACCGGCCTTTCCGCCGACAGTACGCGATCTTGCCGCTCAGCGAGAGCATACAGATGCAATTCGCCCTGACCGGACTGATTAGCCTGCACCCAGGCGGCCCTGCCTTGCGACACCACGGGAATCACAAAGGGACCCGGGACCGTGGCGCCCCCTACTCTGGGCGCGGCGGCGAGGTCGATCACCTGGCCGGTGGCGCTGTCCCAGGCGCGAATGTCCCAATCGCTGAAGTCCGTCAACGAGTGGCTCTCCTCCCACACCAGCCAGCGGCCGTCGAACGCGGCGCTGATCTGGTCCTCATTCGGGTTGGCGAAGGCTCGTATCCGCGTGATCGACCCCTGGCGGTCGACCGCTACGACGCCGGACCAGGCATCGGAATAGAGCGCCCCGAAGACCTGCGATCCGTTGGCCGCTACGGCGGTGGGGTACAGGTAGTCGGTATCGGGCAGGCTGATCCTCCCGTGCGTCACCGCCGCACGCCAGCTCTCTGGGAGGTCGACCGTGCAGAACGCGCTGTCCTGTCGGGCTGACGGTGCCAGCGTGGGAGAAACACTCGCAACTGCTGCCGTCTGCTTCGGCTCCGAACGGGACGGCCGGGAGCACCCGAAGGCGCCCCCGGCCGTCAGCAGCCCAGCAGTAAGCAGCAGCGCGACTCTACCAAATGTACCCACGACCGCCCACAATGACGACCAGGGTGTTGGAAGAGAAGCCCGTATTCCAGCCGTGAACGGCGGACCAAACTGTTGTCGCGGAGTCCATGTAGTTGGTGGTACTGGCGTAGTCTTGGTAGCCGCTGATCGTGAACCAGTGGAAGATCGTCTGATAGAGTGGGTGGCCCCAGAGGCGGTTGGGACTACCATAGACCTCCCAAGCGTCACCGGCGATAGGCCAGTAATTGTCGATGTCAAACGCCAGATTCGAAATGTACGTCGCTTTGTCCGAAGCTGTGGCATTGTACGCCACCGCCTGCGGCAAGTACCAGGAGGTTCCTATTTCGTAGTTCAGGACATCGCGCACAGGATAGCCTGTGCCATAGGGCGCGGGCACATAGGCGTTCACGCCGGACCAAGCTGTGCCATTCGTGTCGGTCCTCATGAGCCACGCTGCGGCACCCTGATCAACGACGCCGAAACGCCCCGGCTTTATCACGAAAGCCTCTGCGACAGCGGCCGGTCCGCAGTAGTAGGAGTTCCACTGACCCTGGTACTGGCTTCCAATCGTATGGCCCCAATATTGCGCCGCCGATGCGGCTCCGGGGGAGTTCCTGCTATCACGGACCATCTGTTCCTTCTTGGCAAGCTGGTCTTTGTCCGCTTGGGATAGAGGTACATGCGGATCCGTATCGTTCGCGGCCTTGTACCGCGCAACTTCCTGCTCTGTCAGGCTACCGGCCTGTGGTGTCGGATCATCTGCTCGCGCCACGGTGCCGACCCCGGCGAGAAACATGGTAGCCAAGACCACCGCTGTGGCGACAACGCCCTTCAACAACCTACCAGGTCTACGAGTGAACATCACATTCCTCTCAAACCGCTATTCGCCCCCAAGCGAGCCATCGCCACTCAGGCGACGCCAACAATACGCCAGCCGTAGCAAGATGTCAATTAGCAATAGATTGCTGTCTTCCGGCCAACCCGAACGCCCGCTAAGCTAAACCCAGAACGGCTTGTTATCCGGCGGGACGTAGCTGTGCGTCGCGCCGGTGGACGTCGGGATGTGCGCGGGATCGACCTGGGGGCGCGTGGGGTCGGCAAAGTGGTGGAAGACGACTTCGCCCGACTGCGTATCGAGCACAGCGCACGAGAGCTGAAACGTGTTGCGATGGTCGCGCGGCTCGCCGGCGGAGCCCGGGTTGATCACCAGCGCCCGGCCCACGCGCTCCGCCATGTGGTAGTGCGTGTGCCCCAGGACGATGTAGTTGGCGTCGATCTGGGCGAGCTTCTGCAGGTTGGGGCTGCTGGGGTAGAGGTACTCATCGTGCGGGTCGAACGGGCTGCCGTGCACGACGACCAGCTTCTTGCCGTCGACGACCGTCTCTTCGTGGTACGGCCGCGACGTCATGTACTCGACGAGGTCGGCGCGCACGGCGGGGTTGGCGCGCACGCGATCGCCCCAGGGACCGAGCAGGACGCGCTCGTGGTTGCCGAGGATGTAGCGGGCGTTGCGCCCCCGCAGCGCGGCGATGACGTCGTTCGAGAAGCGGAACTGGTAGACGGCGTCGCCGGCGCAGACGAGCTCATCGACGGCGCCGAGGTGATCGAGCGCGAGGCGGAGACCATCGATGTTGCCGTGGACATCGGCGATGAGGCCTAGCTTCATGCACCTAGCGTATCGCGAAGTTCAACTTCCCACCCGCCCGCCCAGGTAGGTTGTATTTGTCTGGGGGACACCCTCAGACCCCCGGCAGGGGCTCCGCCCCTGCACCCGTGGGACGAGCACTACTTCTCTTCGATCGTGATCTCGGTGATCTTGTCGCCGACGGCGATGCGGTCCGCGACATCCTGGCCCGACGTGACATGACCGAAGTCGGCGTACTGGCCGTCGAGGCTGTGCGCGTCGCCGATCATGACGTAGAACTGGCTGCCACCGGAGTTGGGGTCGCTGGCGCGCGCCATGCCGATGACGCCCTTCTTGAAATTGGAGCCCGCGAACTCGCCGGGGATGGTGTAGCCGGGGCTGCCGGTGCCGGTGCCCCGCGGGCAGCCGCCCTGGATCACGAAGCCCGGCTCCACGCGATGGAAGTTCAGCCCGTCGTAGTAGCCCTTGCAGGCGAGGTAGACGAAGTTGTTCGTCGTGACCGCGCGCGTATTGTCCAGCTCGACGACGATGTCACCC
>JBGQHA010000079.1:0-8907 GCA_041497735.1 Dehalococcoidia bacterium
AAGATCGCCGACTCGCCGTCGTTGCGATCGGAGCGATGGACGACGGCGTGGCCGTACTCGCGTTCGCCGGACGGGGTCACCTTGCCGCCGAGCTGGTGTGCGAGGAGCTGCATCCCGTAGCAGATGCCGAGCACGGGCAGGCCGCTCTCGAAGACGTAGGACGGCGCTTGCGGCGCGCCTTCGTCGTACACGCTCGACGGGCCGCCGGAGAGGATGAAGGCGCGCGGGCGCAGCCGCTCGATCTCCTCGCGCGGGGCATCGTGCGGGAGCAGCTCGCAGTAGACGTTGCACTCGCGCACCCGCCGGGCGATCAGCATGCTGTACTGCGACCCGAAGTCGAAGACGACGACGGTCTCGGGGTGGACGACCTCAGGCTCGCGGCCGGGGCGCTCCCCTTCCCGCTCGCGGGCGATCTCCAGATACGTGCCGACTTCGAGATCGCCGCTGCTCGATACGCGGTGGCTTCCGCCTGAGGCCTTCTGCTTGGGGCGGGGAGTACGGGCCATGGCGCTCCGGGAGGGATCTTGCCTCACACTAGCGGCCGCGCCGCGTTGCGGTCAAGGACGCGTCGTGTTATGCAGCATACACCAGTGAGCACTTTACCTGCCAGCGAATCGAATGCGATCACCCGCGCGGTGGAGGTCTTGCGCGCCGGCGGCCTTGTCGCCTATCCGACCGACACGGTGTACGGCCTGGCAGCGCTGGCGACGAACGACGCGGCCGTCGAGAAGCTCTTCGCGGTGAAACAGCGCGCGCCGGACCAATCGATGCCTCTATTGATCGCGTCGCCGCGCGACCTGGCGCAGATCGCGGCGGACGTGCCGCCGGTCGCGCGACGGCTGATCGGCCAGTTCTGGCCGGGCGGCCTGACGATCGTAATGCCCAAGGCTGCGACGTTCCGCTCGAAAGCGATCGTCGGTAACACCGTCGGCGTGCGGGTGCCGGACCATCCGATACCAAGGCAGCTCGTGCAGCTCCTGGACGCGCCGATCACGGGCACCAGCGCCAACGTCTCGGGCGGGCCGGAGCCGATGACGGCGGACGATGTGCGAAAGCAGCTCGGCGACGGCGTCACGCTCATCATCGACGGCGGGCGCTGTGAGGGCGGCACGCCATCGACCGTGATAGACTGCACGACGAAGCCGCCGCGCATCGTGCGCGAAGGCGCGATCGGCCGCGAAGAGCTCGTGCGCGCGGCGGGAGTGCGAATCGAGTAGCGATGGCAACGATACAGACGCTGCACCACGCTGCGCTCACCGTCCCGACGTCGGGGCTGGAGGAGGCGCGGCGATTCTACTCGGGGCTGCTCGGGCTGGAGGAGGCGCCGCGGCCGGAGGCCGAGCTGGGGCGGCCGGGCATCTGGTACCGGCTGGGCGAGACGGAGCTGCACATCCAGTGCCGCGACACCGTGCCCGGCGAGCCTGGCGAGTACCACCCAGCACTCGTCGTCGATGACGTGCGCGGGCTGCGCGTTCACCTGCAGTCGAACGGCGTCGAGATCATCGAAGCGCAGCCGCTCAACGACCGCGAGCGTTTTTTCGCGCGCGATCCGTTTGGGAACAGAATCGAGTTTCTGTCGCGCCCCGGGGGCAGATAGCAAGATGCCGCAGCGACCCCTGCGGCGCGCACTATTGTGGAACCTTTCGTGGCTTAGGCTGCCCGCTCGATCGTGCGGCGGTGGGTCGATTCGGGCGTCCCAGCGTCCTCCATCTCGGCCGGGCGCTTGAAGAACAGCCAGGCGCCGCTGACGTCGCCCAGCGGCCCGGAGCGCGGGGCTACCGAGATGAGCTCCCAGCCGTGGTCCTCGTGGCTATGGAGCGTGTTCGTAAGCTTCTCGGTGAAGCGTTGGTCGGTAAAAACCGATGACCTGCCGACATACACGACCAAGTGCTTATATTGCATCCGGAACCCCCTACTGATGTAGCATCGGACAGCGCGACGTATTCCTAAAGGGCGCTCTCAGAGCCCTCTCACGGCCCAGAGATACGTCAGCTATAGTGGAACCGCGATGGATCGCTCTCAATCGGCTCAGACTGGCTATCCGAAGCCGTGAGCACGCCCCAGCAAGAGGCCGTTTCGAACCTAACCGCCGCCGAACCCCTGGGGGTCATCGAGCGCTACCGAGAGGCCATCGTCGGCGAGTTGCAGGCCGTCCTGGGGCCCCTGCCCGGCCCGCCCTACAGCCTGATGCGCTACCACCTGGGCTGGGAGGACCGCGACGGGCGACTCATGGCGGGGCGGGGCGGCAAGCTCCTCCGGCCCGGCCTCTGCCTCTTCTCCTGCGACGCCTCAGGCGGCGATTGGCGCGCCGCCCTTCCCGCCGCGGCCGCGCTGGAGCTGCTGCACAACTTCACCCTCATCCACGACGACGTCGAGGACGCCAGCGCCGAGCGTCACGGGCGAGAAACCGTCTGGCGCATCTGGGGCGTGGCACAAGCGATCAACGCCGGCGACGGCATGCTCGCGCTCGCGCACGCGACAATACTGCGCCTCGATAAGCGAGCGCATCCGCCGGAGCGCATCTTGCGCGCGGCGCGCTTCCAGGACGAGGCGACGCTACGCCTGTGCGAAGGACAGCATCGGGACCTGATCGCCAGCGCGGACGTGAAGCTCAACCGCGATGAGTACCTCTCGATGATCGAGGGGAAGACGGCGTCGCTGCTGGCGGCGTGCTGTGCCATCGGCGCGCTGCTCGGCGGCGCAAATGACGACACGATCGCCGGCATGCAGGAGTTCGGCCGCCGGCTGGGCCTCGCGTTTCAGATCCGCGACGACGTGCTCGGCATCTGGGGCGTTGAACAAGAGACCGGCAAGCCCGCCAGCGATGACCTTCGGAACGGGAAGCGATCGTACCCGGTCGTGTGCGTGCTCGAGCGCGCGACCGAGGAGCAGCGCGAGACCCTGCAGTCGCTCCTCGATCGCGCAGGGAAGCACGAGGACGCCGTGGAGTCCGCACGCGCGCTGCTGAAGCGGCTCGGAGCGCGTGAGGAGAGCGAACGCGCAGCCCGTGAGCACGCGAACGCGGCGATCTCGATCGTGGACGGCCTCCCGCTGAAGCCGGAGCTTCGCGCAGAGCTGGCAGCGCTGGCGCGCTTCGCGGCGGAACGCAACGCCTGATCGATGCGCAAGCAGACCGTCCGCGACATCGATGTGAGCGGCAGGCGCGTGCTCGTCCGGGTCGACTTCAACGTCCCGATGGCCGATCACAGCATCCTGGACGACCTGCGCATCCGGGCCGCCCTGCCTACGATCGAATACCTACGAGCGCATCACGCGCGCGTGATCCTCTGCTCCCACCTCGGGCGGCCGAAGGGCAAGAGGGACGAAACGTACTCGCTCGCACCGGTCGGCAAGCGCCTGTCAGAGCAGCTGGGCATGCCGGTAGCGATGACAGACGACTGCATCGGACCGAACGCGGAAGCGGCGGCCAGAGCGCTGATGGACGGTGGCGTGTTGCTGCTCGAAAACCTGCGCTTCCACGCTGAAGAGGAGCACAACGACCCCGAGTTCGCGCGCCGGCTCGCGGCGCTCGCCGACGTGTACGTGAACGACGCCTTCGGGGCGGCGCACCGCGCGCACGCTTCGACGGAAGGCGTGACACATCACCTGCCTGCCGTCGCGGGGCTTCTGATGGAGAGGGAGATCGACTACCTGACGCGCGCCGTCACCGATCCGCAGCGGCCGCTCGGCGCGATCATCGGCGGCGCCAAGGTGAGCGACAAGATGGCCGTGCTGCGCAACCTACTGTCGAAGGCCGACGTGCTCGTGATCGGCGGCGGGATGGCGAACACGTTCCTGAAGGCGCAAGGCTGCGCCGTCGGCGAGTCGCTCGTGGAAGACGACCAGCTCGATACCGCGCGCGCCGTCATGGAAGAAGCGCGGCAACGCGGCGTGCGGCTCCTCCTGCCGATCGATGTCGTGGTGGCCGATCGCTTCGCCGCCGACGCGGAGTCGCGTACCGTGCCGATCAACGCCGTGCCCGGCGGCTGGCGCATCCTCGACGTAGGCCCCAAGTCCGTCGAGTCGTACGAGAGCGCACTGCGCGCATGCAAGACGATCGTGTGGAACGGACCGCTCGGCGTGATCGAGATGCCGGCGTTCGCCAAGGGCTCGGAGGCGCTCGGCCGCGCCCTGGCCGGCATGGACGCCGTGACGATCGTCGGCGGCGGCGAGACGGCGGCACTTGTGGAGGAGGCCGGCCTCGCGGACAAGTTCGACCACGTCTCGACCGGCGGCGGCGCGTTCCTGGAGTTCCTCGAAGGGCGTGAGCTGCCCGGCGTCGCGGCGCTGCTGGACGCGTGATGCCTCAGTGTTCGATACTCGAAGATCGCTGCTCGCTGCTGATAAGATAGCGCGTGGACTTAGATATCATCCGCAAGCTCGCCGTGCCGAACGACACGAAGATCGTGCTCGCCGTTGTCGACGGACTGGGCGGGCTGCCCCATCCCGAGACGGGCCGCAGCGAGCTCGACGCGGCCGAGACGAACCACCTCGACCGTCTCGCCGCTGAGAGCGCCTGCGGACTGACGATGCCCGTCGGCCACGGGATCACGCCCGGGAGCGGGCCGGGGCACCTCGCGCTTTTCGGCTACGACCCGCTGCGCTACCTTGTCGGCCGCGGCGTGCTCGAGGCGCTCGGCATCGACTTCGACCTGCAGCCGCAGGACGTCGCCGCGCGTGGGAACTTCTGCACGCTGGACACGGAAGGCTGGATCATCGACCGCCGAGCCGGACGCCTCGCGACCGAGCAGAACGTCGCGCTGTGCGAGAAGCTGCGGCGGATCGAGCTGCCGGACGCGCAGCTCTTCGTCGAGCCGGTGCGCGAGCATCGCTTTGTCCTCGTGCTGCGACCGAACGGCTCCGCAGAGCTCTCCGATCAGATCACAGAGACGGATCCCCAGCGCGAAGGCGCGACTCCCCTACCCGCCAAGGCGCTCGCACAAAACGCGCAACCAACCGCCGATCTCGCGAACAGCTTCGTTGAACGCGCGCGCGCGCTGCTGAAGGGCTGTCAGCCGGCGAACGGCCTGACGCTGCGCGGCTTCGCCCGGCACCCCAAGATGCCGTCGTTTCCCGAGACGTTCGGGCTGCGCGCCGGGGCGATCGCGGTGTACCCGATGTATCGCGGGCTGGCGAAGCTCGTCGGCATGTCGGTGCTGGCGACCGGCTCGACGTACGATGACGAGATCGCAACGCTGCGCAAGCACTGGGACGAGTTCGACTTCTTCTTCGTGCACTACAAAGCCGCCGACTCCGCGGGCGAGGACGGCAACTTCGACGCGAAGATCGCGGCGCTGGAGGCGTTCGATCGAGCGGTGCCGGCACTGCACGATCTGGGCGCGGACGTGCTGATGATCGCGGGTGATCACTCGACGCCGGCGGTGATGGCGGGACATAGCTGGCATCCCGTGCCGTTCATGCTGCACTCGCGCTGGACGATGCGCGACGACGACGCGGACGCCTTCAACGAGCGCACGTGCCGGCGCGGATCGCTGGGCGTCTTCCCGGCGAGCGAGGTGATGCCGCTCGCGATGGCACACGCCGGCCGCTTCACGAAGTACGGCGCATGAGCCGCACACCGTTCATCGCGGGCAACTGGAAGATGTTTACGACCGCGCAGGAGGCCGTCGCGCTGTGCAAGGCCGTGCGCGACCGCGTCCAGGCGATCGAAGGTGTCGACGTCGCTGTCTGCCCGCCCTTCGTGCACCTGGAGCGCGCGCAGGCCGCGCTAGAGGGCTCGCGAGTCGCTATCGGCGCGCAGAACGCGCACTGGGAGGAGCAGGGCGCGTTCACGGGCGAGGTCAGCCCCAAGATGCTGCGGGGCGTCGTCGAGTACGTGATCCTCGGCCACTCGGAGCGCCGGCAGTACTTCTGCGAGACAGACGAGACAGTGAACAAGCGGCTGAAGGGCGTGCTGTCGCATGGCCTGACGCCGATCTTCTGCGTCGGCGAGACGCGCGAGGAGCGCGAGGCCGGGCGCACCGAAGAGGTCCTCTCGCGCCAGCTGCGGCAAGGACTCGACGGCGTGCCGTGGACCGGCGCTTGCGTCATCGCTTACGAGCCGGTGTGGGCGATCGGCACCGGGCTGGCGGCCACCAGCGCGCAGGCGAACGAGACGATCGGCTATATCCGGGGTGTCGTCCGGGAGCTCTTCGGCGGCGATATCGCGGACGCGATGCGGATCCAGTACGGCGGATCGGTCAAGGAGGAGAACGCCGCCGAGTTCTTCTCGCAGCCGGAGATCGATGGCGCGCTCGTGGGCGGCGCGAGCCTCGACGCCGACGCCTTCGCCGCGATCGTGCGCGCGGCGGCTGACGCGAAGCGATAGCACTCCTTTCGCCTAGCTCGGCTATCATGGTGACGATGACTACGACTTCATCGCGGCAGCTCCTCGCCACCGTCGGCGCGACGGCGACAGGCAAGACCGCGCTTACTGTGCGCCTGGCCGAACAGCTCGGCGGCGAGATTGTGAACGCCGACTCGCGCCAGGTCTATCGCGGCATGGACATCGGCACGGCGAAGCCGGCGTCAGAGGAGCGCGCTCGCGTTCGCCACTGGCTCGTCGACGTCGTCGATCCGGACGGGCCGTTCAGCCTGGGCCGCTACCTCGATCTTGCGCGGGCCGCCCTGGAGGGCTGCTGGTCGCACGGTGTGCTGCCGATCCTCGCAGGCGGCACCGGGCAGTACGTCTGGGCGCTGCTGGAAGGCTGGCAGGTGCCGCGGGTACCGCCGGACGGCGCGCTGCGCGCAGAGCTGGAGGCGCGCGTCGAACGCGAGGGCGTCGCCTCGCTCGCGGCGGAGCTGGAGCGCGTCGACCCGGCGTACGCGGCGCGCGTCGACAAGCAGAACTCCCGCCGCGTGATCCGCGCCCTGGAGGTGTACCAGCGCACGGGCAGGCCGATCTCGTCCTGCCGGACGCGCGTCCCTCCGGACTTTTCGTGGCGCGCGATCGGCCTCGCGTGCGAACGCGAGGAGCTCTACCGGCGCATCGATGCGCGGGTGGACGCAATGATGGCCGCCGGGCTGCTCGAGGAAGTGCGGGGGCTCATCGAGCGCGGGTACTCGCGCAGCTTGCCCTCGATGTCCGGCATCGGCTATCGACAGCTCTGCCAGCACCTGGCGGGCGAGCTGTCGCTGGACGAAGCGGTCGAGCGGATCAAGACCGAGACGCACCGGCTGGCGCGAATGCAGCGCAACTGGTTCCGCCCGGGGGACGATCGCATCACGTGGATCGACGTGACTCGGGGCGACTCGTTTCCAGAAGTGCTGCGTGTTGTAGAATCAGAGTTAGGGCGACCGAGCGCATGATACAATCTGAGCCTGTCAAACAGAAGGCGAAGGGTCATGACTGTCCGGCAGGCACTGGCATGGCTGTTCACAGTACTTGCGCTGGCCTCGTTGGCCGCTGGTTCAACGTTTATCGTCTGGGCAGAGGTTTCACCCACTCATGGCCCGTTTTGGTCGGCGACGCCGGAGGAAGGCGCGTTCCTCGTGAGGGAGTTCGCTATTCCCATTTTACTTCCTTTGACCCTGGTGCCCGTCTTGGCTTTCGGCACTGCGGCGCGTCTCCTGTGGCAGCGCCGCAGCTAGGCGGTTAGGTGGGAGACGAATCGGAGGCTGACCTTGGATCGTCGCTATGAGTTCACGGTGATTCTCCCGACCCTGAGTTCGCCGGGTACTTCAACGTACTGGTACCGGCACTGCCGGGGTGCGTCTCGTATGGCACGAACAAAGAAGAGGCTCTTAGCAACATTCGGGACGCCATCAAGGCCTACGTGGAGGACATGGAGGCGGAAGGGGAAGAAGTTCCACCATGAGCGCTGCCAACGGCGAAATTGACCAGTACGCCAAGGAGCTGCGCAAGCTCTTCGGCCGGTTGTGCAAGTCCGTCGAAGGGCTGAGCGATGAGCAACTCAACTGGCGTCCGCCGGCCGCCCAGACGAACAGCATCTTCGCCATCGCCACGCACACGCTGGGCAACGCTCGAGCGTGGATCCTCGGCATCTGCTGCGGCGCGCCAATCGAGCGGGACCGCCCTGCCGAGTTCCGCGCCTCGGGCAAGGAAGCGTCGCCGATCGTCGCCGGCGCGCACGGCCTGCTCGCCGAGATCGAGGCGGCGCTGCGCAAGCTGCCTGTCGAGTCGCTCGACGAGTTGCGCGAGCCACGCCAGCAGCTCTGGGGCGCCGGCACCGTGGAGCCGGTGACGGGCCGCGAAGCGATCCTGCACGTCGTCGAGCACTTTGCGACGCACTTGGGCCAGATCGAAGTCACGCGAGACCTCGCGGTCTCGCAAGCGAAGAGCTAGCCAACGATGCGCTTCACTAAGCTCCACGGCACCGGCAACGACTTCATCGTGGTCGACGCGCGCGCGATCGAACGCGACTGGGCGAAGCTCGCCATCGCGATCTGCGAACGGCACGTCGGCGCGGGCGCGGACGGCATCCTGCTTGTCAAACCATCGAGTGCAGCCGCGCTGCGCATGGTGCTCTACAACGCCGACGGTTCGGAGGCTGAGATGTCGGGCAACGGCATGCGCTGCTTCGTCAAGTACGCGGTCGACCGCGGCCTCGCGCAGCCGCAGGACGGTGCGCTCGCGATCGAAACGCTCGCCGGCGTGCTCACCACGCGCGTCACGCTGCGCGACGGCCGCGTCGAGTCGGTGCGCGTCGGGATGGGCAGGCCGCACTTCGCGCCACAGGAGATCCCCGTCGCCATCGAGGCCGAGCCACCGATCCAGGACTACCCGCTGCAGATCAACGGCGAAACGATCGCTGTCACATGCGTCTCGATGGGCAATCCGCACGCCGTGCATCTCATCAACTCGCCCGTAGACACCTATCCGCTGCTCCAGCTGGGGCCGATGGTGGAGCACCACCCGCTGTTTCCGCGCCGCGTGAACTTCGGCGT
>JBGQHA010000080.1:0-8883 GCA_041497735.1 Dehalococcoidia bacterium
CATGGCGTCGTACTCGCTGTTCGCGCGGCGCTGGCCGGAGCCTGCGGCGGCGCTGGAGCGGCTGCCGGACCGGTCCGAGCTCGCGCTGGCCTCCTGACCCATTTGCTGGCCGCCTGGCCTGCTTGGCCGATAGCGTTCTTCCCGGCACTGGCGCAGCAGCGCCACGTCATCGAGTCGGAGCCAGCCGTCGCGGCGTACTATCGTGGCCGGCGTTTGGGCCCAGTTGGAGCGGTGCTCACCGCCGGCCGATCATGATTGTGGCGATATGAATTCAGCACCGGCCCGGCTCGACGACCGACGAGCGACGCGTCTGTTCCTGGCGTGTGTGTTCTGTATTGCCATCGCAGCGACCGCAACGGCGGGCGTGCTCGTGTCGAGCGGGCGGGTGACCAACGACTGGACATCGTTCTACGGTGCAGGCGAGCTGGTGCGCACAGGACACGCGAGCGAGCTCTACGATGCCTCGGCGCAGGCGGCGGTCCAGCACCGTCTCGCCGGCCCCGACATCAACGTCACGGGCTATCCGCTGCCGACGTTCGCGGCGTGCCTCTTCTCGCTGCTCTCGCTCGTTTCGCTCAGGACGAGCTACGTCCTCTGGTTGGCGATCAACCTCGTCCTGATCAGCATGCTCCTGGGGCTGTCCTGGCGCTGGCTTGCCGACATGCCGCGGTCGTTGCGCTCGGTCTTCTTGATCTGCGCGCTCGTACTGACGCTCCGATCGCTGCTGCTGGGTCAGGTCGATCTCTTTGTGGTCGCGGGCCTCGTCGGCTGCTACGCGATGCTGCGCTCCGAGCGGCCGGTGGCTGCGGGCCTCATCCTTTCGATGGGGCTATTCAAGCCACATCTCATCGCGGCGGCCGTCTTGCTCCTTCTCGTGAAGCGCGAGTGGCGGGCGCTCGGTGGGTTCACCGCAGCGGGAGGCCCCCTGCTCGTCCTCCCACCGCTTATCGGCGGGCCGCCCCTGCTTATCGATCAGCTGCGCGCGCTGGTTTCGTTCAACGGCTCTGGGAAAGGCACGCGGCTCATGATCAACATCCGCGCCGCCGTCGAGACGCTCACCGGCTCATCGAACGTGTGGCTCTGGATGCCGCTGCTGGTGCTGATCGCGGCGGTCGCGCTGTACGTCGCCGTGCGCGTCTGGAGCGGTCGGTCGCTGCTCCATCCGCAGTCGTGGGCGGTCGCGTTCGCGCTGCCGCTGCTCTATTCGCCGCACGTGCACATGCAGAGTCTGGTGCTGCTCGTGCCGGCCGCGGGCCTCTACCTCCTCGCAAGCCAGTTGAGCGCGCTGCCGATCGTGAGCTTCAAGTACGTGCTCTACGGCCTCGTTGTCGTGACAATGCTTTGGGCGCTTACCTACGCGGGGCTTGCGCTCATGATCCTGCCCATCATGGCCGCGTACGCGGTCTTCTCGCTCCGGTGGCCGGAGCCAGCGGCAGCGCTGGAGCGGCTGCCGGACCGGGGCGAGCTCGCGCTGGCCTCCTGATCAAGAGGCGCCGCCGTGGTACACTCCCTGCGCATCACGTTCAGGGAGGAGTTCTCATGTCGAACGAAGATACGCTTCGCGCCGTGTACGCGGCCTTCGCCCGCGGCGATATGGACGGCGTGCTGGCGCCGTGCAGCGGCGACATCGTCTTCCACGTGCCGGGCCGCAACCGGCAGTCCGGCGACTATCAGGGCCGCGACGGCTTCATGAAGCTCATCGGCCTGGTGATGGAGATCTCCGGCGGCACCTTCCGCGAGGAGCTGCTCGATGCGCTCGCGAACGACCGCCACGGCGTCGCGCTGGCGCACCACACGCTGGAGCGCAACGGCAAGAAGTACGACTACCACACCGTCCACGTCTGGCGCATCGAGAACGGCAAGTTCACAGAGTTCTTCGAGCACCCCGGCGACACCATCGCGTTCGACGAGGCGTGGTCGTAGCGAAACGAACGGCCGCTCCGCCTCGCCGCCGTCCCCTCACCCCGGCGCGTATCGTTGCGCTGCTGGATGCGGCGTACGGCACGCTGCCCTGGCGCCCGCACGGCGATCCGATGGCGGAGCTGGTACTCACGCTCCTCTCGCAGAACACGTCCGATACCAACTCCGGCCGCGCGTTCATCCGCCTGCTCGACGCCTTCCCCGGCTGGCAGTCGATCCTCGACGCCGACGTGAAGGCGATCGAGCGCGCGATCCAGCCCGGCGGCCTCGCGCCGACAAAGGCGCCCCGCCTGCAGGCGATGCTGCGCGAGATCTACAATCGCTGCGGCTCGTTCGACCTGTCGTTTCTCAAGGAGATGCCGATGGAGGAGGCGCGGGCGTGGCTGCGCAGCCTGCCGGGCGTCGGGCCGAAGACCGTGGCGTGCGTGCTGTTGTTCGCGCTCGGCCGGCCCGCGCTACCCGTCGATACGCACGTGTACCGCGTCGCGATGCGGCTTGGGCTCGTGCCGGAGAAGACGAGCGCGGAGCGCGCGCACGAGGTACTGGAGGCGCTGCTGCGGCCGGAACAGGTGTACCCGTTCCATATCCAGCTCATCAAGCACGGCCGTCGCACCTGCGCGGCCCAGCGCCCGAAGTGTCCCGTCTGCCCGCTGCGCAACGGCTGCCCTTCTGCCACCGTCTTCCACCCCGCGCTCGTTCTGTCACCCCGAGCGAAGCGAGGGGTCTGATCCCTCGGGACAGCGAGGCTGTATTGTCACCCTGAGCGAAGCGACTCGTCCGCCTCAGGAGGAAGGGTCTGGCCCCTCGAGATCAAACGCCCAACGCTGCCGCCTCCCCTCTCCCTTGGGGAGAGGGGCCGGGGGTGAGGGCCATCACTACTTCTCCGCCAGCACGATCATGCGCGGGCTGTGCATCGAGAGATCGCTGCCGTCCCAGTTCCCCCATGAGCCCACGATGCGCAGCCCAGCCTCCGACAGCATCGTTGCGAACTCCGGGTACGTGTATAGACGGACCGAGTGGTAGGCTTCGCGACGGCTGCCGTCCTTGTCGATGTACGCCATGTTAACGGTGACCCGGCCCGTGCGCGTGTCGTACTTCCGCCGCTCGATCACCAGCGCGCCGTCCGGCCGCTCGTTCGCCTCGCTCTCCCGGAACCTGGCCATCAGACCGTCGTGGTGCAGCACATCGATGAAGAAGCGGCCGCCCGGGCGCAGCGCGCGGGCGACGCCATCGAGCACGCGTTGGTCCTCTGACTGCTCGTCGAAGTAGCCGAACGCGGTGAAGCAGTTGATCACTGCGTCGAATCGATTGCGTCCCGGCACTTGCCGCATGTCCGCCCGGAGCCACTCGACCTGAACCCCGGCCGCCCGCGCCGCCTGCTTCGCGAGGCGGATGTGGTACGCCGACAGATCGAGCCCCGTCACGCGATAGCCGCGCTGCGCCAGGCGCACCGCGTGCCGCCCATGCCCGCAACACAGATCGAGGACTCGCGCACCTGCCGGCAGCTCCAGCGCCCGCTCGATGAAGTCCACCTGCGCTTCGTCCTGCTCGCGTGTGAGCACGCCGCGCGGCCCGCCGGTGTAGTAGTAGTCGTAGTAGTCTCGCGCGAAGAGCGTCTCGTACCACGGCCTACGCTTCACCATCGTATGCTCTCCTCTCGGTCTAATTCCCATACCTACTGGCGGCGAGATCGTTCATGCAATCTTCGTTCGGATTACGCGAGGGGCCAGATGCTTCGCTTCGCTCAGCATGACAGATCGCGGGCCGGTTCTAGGTTCTTGGTTCTGTTATACTCCACCATCATCTCCATCTGAGGACGCCCGTGCTGCGCATCGGCATCATTAACGTCACCGGCTACATGGGAGCCGAAGCGGCTCGCGTTCTGCATAGCCATCCCGAGCTGCAGCTCGCCTCGGTCACCGGACGCAGCGCCGCCGGCAAGGCGCTCGGTGAGGTCTTCCCGCATCTCGCGCCTATCGGCCTGACCATACAGGAGGAGCTGGGCGACGTCGATGCCATCATCTCCGCGCTACCGCATGCCGCGAGCACCGAGACGCTCCTGCCCTACATCAAGCGCGGGCTGCCGGTCGTCGACCTGAGCGCCGACTTCCGCCTGCGGAACGCCTCGGACTTCGAGGCGTGGTACGGGCCCCATCCGGCGCCGCAGCTGCTCGCGAAGGCCGTCATGGGCATCCCGGAGTTGCACAGGGACGAGATCGCGGGCGCGAAGCTCGTCGCGGCAGCCGGCTGCCACTCGACGGCGGCCATACTCGCGCTGGCGCCGCTGATCAAGCACGGCCTGATCGAGCCGGATGTCATCGCCGATAGCAAGACGGGCATCTCGGGCGCCGGCCGCACGCTCGGCCTGACGTACCACTTTTCGGAAGCGAACGAGGACGTCGCCGCCTACGCGCTCGGCGGGCACCGGCAGCTCCCGGAGATCACGCAAGAGCTGGGCGCGCTCTGGGAAGCGCCGCCGCCGCGCGTGACCTTCGTGCCGCATCTCATTCCGATGACGCGCGGCATTCTCGTGACCTGCTACGCCACGCCGCGCGGCGACGTGCCATCGACGGACGCGCTGCGCTCCCTGTACACGGAGTTCTACGAGAGCTCGCCGTTCGTTCGCGTCGCCGATCAGCCGCCGGCGACGAAGCAGACGCTGGGCAGCAACGCCTGCCTGCTGTATCCCACGATCGACCCGCGCACAAAGCGGATCGTCGTCGTGAGCGCGCTCGACAACTTGATGAAGGGCGGCGCGGGCCAGGGCGTGCAGTGCCTGAACCTGATGCTCGGCCTGCCCGAGGCCGCAGGGCTCGACCGCCTCGCGCTGTACCCGTGACCGAAGCGCCTTTGGTCGACGTGCCGGGCGGCGGCCTGACCACGCCGCAGGGCTTTCTCGCCGGCGCGACGCACGCCGGCATCAAGTACCCCGACCCGGACCGGCTCGATCTCGCCCTGCTGGGCTCAGAGCGGCCCTGCGTGGCGGCGGGCATGTTCACGCAGAATGCGTTCCGCGGGCCGCCCGTCCTGATCTGCGAACGTCATCTCGCGAACGGCCGTGCGCAGGCGGTGATCGCGAACAGCGGCATCTCGAACTCGCTCTTCGGCGACGAAGGAATGCGCTTCGCCGAGGAGATGGCCGCGCTGGCGGCCGCCAAGCTCGGCGTCGCGGCCGAGGACGTCCTCGTCAGCAGCACGGGGGTCACGGGCTGGCGGCTGCCCGTCGAGCGCATGCGCGACGCGCTGCCGCAGATCGAGCTGTCGCGTGACGGCGGCGAGTCGTTCGCGCGGGCGATCATGACGACAGACACGGTTCCGAAGCAAGCCGCTGTCCGCTTCGAGTGGAACGGCGCGACGTACGCCGCCGGCGGCTGCGCAAAGGGCTCGGGCATGATCCACCCCAACATGGCGACCATGCTCGCCTTCATGACGACTGATGCGCCGGTCGCACCCTCGGTTATCCGCTCGCTGCTGCAGGACGCCGTCGCCGACTCGTTCAACATGCTCAGCATCGATGGCGACACGAGTCCGAACGACACCGTCGTGCTGCTCGCGAATGGCGCGGCGGGCGGCGAAACGATTGGTGCCGATCACCCGGCGCTGCCGCTGCTGCGCGCCGCCGTCACGCACGTTGCCGTGTCGCTCACCCGACAGCTTGCAAGCGACGGCGAGGGCGCTGGCAAGCTCATCGTCGTGCGCGTGGACGGTGCGGCGAGCGTGGAGGACGCGCGTCGCGCGGCGCGGACGATCGTCCTCTCGCCGCTGGTGAAGACGGCGATTTACGGCAATGACCCGAACTGGGGCCGCGTGCTCGTCGCGCTCGGCTACAGCGGCGCGCAGGTGCGCGAGCGCGACGTGTCACTCTCGATACAGGGCGTCGAGGTCTTCCGCGGCAGCGCGCAGCCGTTCGACGAGGCTGCGCTGAGCGCCGTGCTGGCGCAGGAAGAGGTGCGTATCGAGTTGCAGCTCGGCGCCGGCGACGCGTCGGCCACCGCCTACGGCTGCGACCTGACGCCGGAGTACGTCCGCATCAACAGCGAGTACACGACGTGACTATTGTCATTCTGAGTCCTTCGGCTCCGCTCAGGACAGGCTCCGCGAGGAATCTGATCCCTCGCGAGAAACGCCACGTTTCGGAGTCAGCTGATGTAGGGGCGGCCCTATGTGGCCGCCCGGTCGCCGTCAGCGCCGCCGCCGGCCTGAACTCATGAACAAGCGGCTGCGGCTGCGGCTGCGGTATCCCGAAGTTGTCGGCTCGCTTGTGGGGCTGGTCTGGACAGGCTTCGTCATAAGCGTTTTTGTCAGGAATGGTGCTGGGCCAAAGGCCATAGTCATTGCAACTGCGGCGACACTGGGTGGCATTGCACTTGCCGTCCTGCTGACTCGCGCAGGACGTCAACTAGTCAACCGACGCGGTCACCCCTCTCCCTCGGAGAGGGAGAGGGACCGGGGGTGAGGGAGTGACGCCCATCACCGTCATCAAGCTAGGCGGCTCGACGCTCGGCCAGCACGATACGTCGCTGGACGACATCGCTGCGCTGCACGCGGAGGGCCATCGATTCGTCGTCGTGCACGGCGGCGGCGCGACGATCACACAGTGGCTCGACCGCGCCGGCGTCGAGTCGAAGTTCGTGCGCGGCCTGCGCGCCACGGATGCCGCTGCGCTCGAGATCGTCGTCGCGGTGCTCGCGGGGCTGGTGAATAAGCAGCTCGTCGCGGAGTTGCAGGCGCGCGGTGCGGATGCGCTCGGCCTCTCCGGCGCCGATGGCGCGCTGCTGCGCGCGCGGCGCTACGATCCCGAGCTGGGCTTCGTCGGCGAGATCACGGATGTCGACGCCGGTTCGCTCAGCGCGATGGCCGAGCATGTGGTCGTCGTCCTGGCGCCGATCGCGCTGGAGGGCGAAGGGCCACAGCTGCTCAACCTCAACGCCGATACCGCCGCCGGAGATGTCGCCGTCGCGCTGCAGGCCGAACGCCTCGTCTTCCTCACCGACGTCCCCGGCGTGAGGGAGGCCGAGGGGAACGTGCAGTCGACGCTCGGGCCGAAGCTGGCGAAGGAGCTAATTGAGAGCGGCGCGGTCGCGGGTGGCATGGTGCCCAAGGTGGAGGCCGGCCTTCGCGCCGCTGCCGCCGGAGTCCAGACCTTCGTCGTCGATTGCCGGGGGAGGGGCGCGCTCCGGGCGGTCCTTGCGGGCAGCCCTGGAGGCAGTCGGATTACGGCTGAGTAACCGCAATCGCTCGCTGCGCTCTGCTTCGCGTAGACTTCCAGATTCCCCTCTCCGTCCGGGACCCCATCCGTAGCGATCGTGAACAGCCCGCTTGTGAAAGCGCTAAGAGAAGGCAGGACACCACGAATCGAGGGGGCCTTGATGGCCCCCCTCGACTCGTGGAAGCGCCCTAAGGCCTAGTAGGTGCAATACGGCACGTTCGTGAGGAACCAACTGGCGTCGTAGGGTGCCTTGTACTGTGACGCCCACTCGGCCGGGGCGTACATCGCTGCGTGGGTTGCGTCGGCCTGCCAGTAGTATTCGACAGACACCGCATAATAGCCCTGGCTGGGAAAGTTCATCTGCGGAGCCGGTTGGTCGCCAGTAGGGGACAGAAAACTCTGGTTGTACGCCCACTGCCCCTGCCAGCCGGTGGGAGCACCGGATTTGACCCAGCCACGCTGCTGCAGGAAGGTCCACAACTGCAGCCTGAAATATACGAACTGCGAATGCCCGCCCGGGTTGACGATGTTCTGCGCTGAGAAGACCTGCGGCATCGGTTCGATCCTCGCGGATGCGATGAGGTAGTTGCCATTGCAGTTAACCCCCGTGTAGTGGTAGGGGAGGCTGGCTGACGTGCTGTAGCTGAGGGCTGCTTCTTCGCCGGCTGCTCCCTTCATGAGATGGCTGCCAAGGTCCGACGGCGCCGGCGGCTCGCCCTGCGGACCGGAACTGGGGGTATCGCTCCCCGAAACGTCGGCCAGGAGGTCCTTGACCTCGCTCGCCTTCTCGTTGGCGTTGCTGCTGGAGGAATCGTTCGAGGAATCGCCGTCGCTGAGCAGCGCAAAGGCCGCACCGACACCGATGACCGCGAAGACCAGGACCGCGCCGACGGCGGCGAACCCGAGTGCGGTCTTGTTTCTAGTTAGGTTGTTCATCTCTTCTCCTATCGTCTGCTCGTAACTCTATCACAGTTGTTCGAGTCTGCTGTTGGTGCTCTAGCGGTGTATCCAGCCCGCTAGCCTCCCTTCTCGTTGAGTCGCCGTTCTATGTTCTGAGGTTAGCGGTGCCCCGACTGCGTTACGATTCCAAAGCGCTGACAAAGCGATGACGGATGTGCAGAAGGTGAGCATGACCTGTTCCTGTTGGCACGGGAAGAGCGTTCGCCGCGCTCGATTTGCTGCGCTCTCTGCGATGAGATCGGTCTAGGTCTTCGCGAATAACTCGCGGCCTTCGCGCCGCGGCCGCAGGCGTCCAGACCTTCGTCGTTGATGGCCGGGAAGCGGATGCCTTGCGCCGGGCTATCGCGGGCGAGGCCATCGGAACGCGGATCGCCTAGATGGCCGCCAGATGCCATCGACTTCATTCGCGGGGCTGGCCTCGTCATCGTCGGATGCCCTCTTTCAGGCGCGGTAACGGCGACAACAAGAGCCAGATGCCTGCTAGATTGATCCCGGTGCAAGAAATTAGCAGGCCGGCCCGCACGCCGATGAATCCCGCCGCAATACCGGCGACGAGCGCTCCAAGCGGCCGAAGGCCTTGGCTGGCGAAGAGGAAGACCGCATTCACTCGACCCAACTGCTCGTCCGGCGTAATCGACTGTCTTATGCTGATTGCCTGAATGTTGTGCACGGTCCAGAATGTGTCGCCCAGGCATTGCTCGGAGAGCAGCATCGCCAGGGCGAGCCACGTCGGACCGCCGGCGAGGGGCGTCAGAAACGAGAGGGCGGCTGCCACCGTGTACGCGGCGACGACG